>CAYNXN010000087.1:0-6633 GCA_964401175.1 uncultured Dehalococcoidales bacterium
CCCCACCCTATCCTACACTCTTTCCCTACACGACGCTCTTCCGATCTTGCCCTCTCGTTTCGCGCCCGGACGGTAGCCGCTGCCGGGTGTCTGCTCGCCCCTCTCCCCGCCTCACTCCTCCAAATGGAACGTCCAGATGGCGCGTCCGTCGTCGACGATCAGCTCGACCCGTGGCTGGTGTCCTCTGAGCCTCAGCCCCAGCCAGATGTGGCAGGCGCAGATGCCGATGTCCACGTTCGGGTGGGCCCACTTGAAGTGCTTGTAGCCGGGCGGCATCGCGACCGACACCGTGCGCTGCTCCGTGGAGACGGCGAACCTCCAGAACTGGCTGTTGGCCGCCGAGGGCGCCCGTCGTGCGAGCTCCAACGCGTAGCGCACGTCGGGCGAGAGGTCCGACTCTCGTGTGCCGTCCTGTAGCAGCTCCGCAAGCGGCTTGCGCCGGTTGCTCATGATGGCGCCGGTGAGCCGGTCGAAGGCGCGCACACCATCTTTGCGCCAGTACGCCAGCGGCGTGACGCAGATGGCATGGATGCCGGGGGGCTCGCCCTTGCCGTAGCCCCACCGTGGACGGGCGCCGGCATCCGACTCCGCCAGCTCAGGTATGAGGCCTTCGATCTGCTGCCGTGAGTAATGACCGTACCAACACGTCGCCAGTCCGAGGCTGGTGGCGTAGAGGATGAACAGCTCTCCCACGAATCCGGCCTTCGAGAGGGACAGCGCATCGGTCTGTGCCATGAATGCGGCGTGGTCCGGCGGCGGCGCCACGGGCGTGCCGTACAGTCGCCGCGAGGGGTCCGCCTGAAAGAAGCGGATGGTCACATCGTGGGCGAAGGGCGCCTCGACTCCGGCTGCGAACTGCCGCAGTTGCGCCATGGTGTCCGGCTCAGCCGGCCGCTGCTGGTAGCTGCGTATGGATCTGCGGGTCAAGATGGCCTGTTCCCAATCGGGCATGGACATCGACTCACCTCCTGCCGGTGGCGCCAATTCCCGCATAGTATCGCAGATGACCGGGCACGCGCAGAAGAGCGCCGCACGCCCGGCGCCGCGGTCACCCGGTCCGCTCTGTGGCGGCCGGCCGGTAGCGGCTGAACGGAAGACGTCCCTCGCTCACACCTGACACATCGTTTCGCCGCCGCCGGTTGACTGGACCCCTGCACGTCCTGGCGCAGCTTCGGTATACTTGTGCTGTATGGCGTTCCTGCGAAAGACAACCAGAGACGGGCAGCCCTCCGCTGCAACGCCCGAGAAGGCGGTCTACACTGCGGAGTCCTCCCAGAGCCCGTTCATGGCCGGCCTGGCGCTGCTCTGGGTGTTGCCACAGTTGGTGCGGCTGGATGCGTGGTGGAGCAGTGTTCTGGCCATCGGAATCGGGCTTGTCGTGGTGGCGGGAGGCGCCACGACGGTCATCGCCTCGAGCTCGTGGTACCGGCTCGGGCTCGACAACCGACTGATCGCGCTGGGAAGCGTGGGTCGCAGCAGCCGCGCGCTGAATGCCATGTGCGGCACGGGCTCGCTCGCGGTGTCGCTCGGCAAGGAGATACGGCAGGGCGAGGTGATTGCCACCGACAAGTGGAAGCCAGGCAAGAAGACGCCCGATCCGGCAAAGCGAACGCGCGACAACGTGCGCATCGAGGGCGTCGAGCATGTCGTGCGCGTGCAGGAGGCCGACCCGCTGGCGCTGCCGTTCAAGTCCGGACACTTCAACTTCGTCGGCTCGCGCTTCGGCCTCAGCGGCACCCGCAAACGCCGTCGCGAGGCGTTCACGGAGATGCTGCGCGTGTTGCGTCCTGGCGGCTATGTGGCGCTGGCGGAATCACTGCCCGTGGCCTTGTGGCTGCGTTACCGCGTGCTGCCTCCATTGATGCGAGAGTACAGGACCGGCGACGTCCGCCTCTCGCGATTCCATTTCACCGCCATCATCTCGGCTCAGAAACTGGGTTGAGGCGGAGTTGCTCCATATCGCCGCGCGCCAGACGGAGAACGCCAGGGCGGCGCAGGTCAGGGAGGTCCGCTGCAATGCACAGGGTGATCTACGAGGAGCGGCTCTTCTCCCGCTGGAGCACGCTGCTGCTCGGACTGGTGACGGTGTATCTGTTCTGGCAGTTGACGCAACAGCCGCAGCCGGCGTCTGGCGACAGCCCGCCGGCCTGGCTCATTCCCGCGATGGCGCTTCTATTCGTGTTCCTGACCTTCAGCTTCGCTTGGCTGACTATCCGCATCACCGATGAAGCGGTGGTGGTTGCGTACGGCGTGTTTCGCCGGCGTGTGACGTGGGAGCAGATCCTTGACTGCTACCCGGATGAGGCGAGTGTGGCCAGATATGGCGGCTGGGGCATACGCCTTGGCTGGTACAATGGCAAGCGGCGTCTCATCTACAACACTGCGGGCGACCCGAGGGTCGTGCTTTCGACGACGCACTCGCGGTTCCCCGAGCTGGTCTTCTCCACGGCGCGCCCCGATGATGTGGTGGACCGGGTGCGAGAACACCAGAGGACGCTCAGATGTTGACGCACGGCAGTTTCAGGGAGCCGACCCCGGCCGATCGCAGGATGGGAGTCCGCGTGCTGGTTGTCTACGTCCTTGCCATTTCTCTGTCCGCCGGACCGATGCTGCTTCTCGACCCCGCGCTCGGCCTTGCCGCCTGGCTGGTGCTGGTTGCGCTGGCCACCTTCCTGTTGGTGCGCTGGAACGCGCGTCACTCGGGCTACCGCTGTGCCCATTGCGGCCATGAGTTTCCGGTCTCCGTGTTCATCGAGATGGTCAGCCCTCAGGGCCTTGGTGCTGGCGGCTGGAAATACCTGCGCTGTCCCCGGTGCGACCGGAAGTCGCGCGCCAGGGCTCTGGTCAGGATCGACTGAGCCCGTTGCACCGGACCTTCGATGCGGCAGGGGGGAACCCGGCTGCCGCTGTAACGAGCAAGGCGCCTACGTCGGTCCAGCTTCGACAACTCGTCTGAACACTCGTACAGGCTATTGACATTTACGAGTGACGGCCCCTATAGTAGAAAAGAGGCATCTGCCCTCGCGGCAGATGCCATGCGTTCTTGAGGCCTTTGCCGGCGTCCAGCGGATCAGCCTGACAGTGGTCGTCACCCCGAGCAGCACTTGCTTTGGGGCGCCGGCCCTTTCTGGCATTCAACGGAGCGGTCGATAGTCGGCTGGCTTGTATCTCACAACTAAGGAGGTGAGCATGCAACAGAGAGAACAACTGGCGACCAGGCTCGGCTTTCTGCTGGTAGCCGCCGGCTGCGCCGTCGGCATCGGCAACATCTGGCGCTTTGGCTACATCACCGGCCAGAATGGTGGAGCTGCCTTCGTCGTCATCTATCTCATTTTCCTCGCGATTCTGGGCTTCCCGGTGATGGTCATGGAATTTGCCATCGGCCGCGCCGCTCAGAAGAACCTCGCGGGCGCCATGACGGCGCTCGAGCCCAAGGGCAGCAAATGGCACGTCTACGGTCACCTGGGTATCCTCGGCAACCTCTTCCTTATGATGTTCTACACCACCGTTGCCGGCTGGACCCTGGCGTATCTGTACCACAGCGCGGCGGGCCATCTCATCGGCAAGACGCCGGATGAGCTTGGAGGCTTCTTCGGCGGGCTGCTTGGCAACACGAGCGAGCTGATGCTCTGGGTCTTCCTGGTGGTCCTCCTCGGCTACATCGTCTGTGCTCTCGGCCTCAAGGCCGGAGTTGAGCGCGTGGGCAAGGCCATGATGGGCGGTCTTTTCGTCCTTCTGGTCATCCTTGCCATAAGGGCGGTGACACTGCCTGGAGCGGGCGCGGGGCTCGACTTCTACCTCAGGCCGGATTTCTCCAAGCTGAGTTGGAGTGGCGTCTACGCCGCCATGTCACAGGCGTTCTTTACCCTCAGCCTTGGTATCGGCAGCATGGCCATCTTCGGGAGCTATATCTCGAAGCAGCGCGCACTGGCGGGTGAGTCGGTGCGCATCATCGGCATCGACACATTCGTGGCGCTCATGGCCGGCCTCATCATCTTCGCGACCGCGTTCGCGTACGGCGTCGACCCCGGTTCAGGCGCGGGCCTTGTCTTCATTACCCTGCCCAACATCTTCAACGCCATGCCTGCCGGTCAGGTATGGTCCGTGCTCTTCTTCCTGCTCCTCGTGCTGGCGGCAATGACGACCGTCGTCGCGGTCTTCGAGAACCTCGTCGCCTACGCGATGGACCAGTGGGGCTGGAGCCGCACCAAGGCCGTCATCGCGGAAGGCATTGGCGTCTTCATCCTGTCCATCCCCTGTGTGCTGGGCTTTGGGCCCTGGAGCCACATCCAGACGCTGCCTGGCGTCACCGGTTCCAGCTTCATCGACCTCTGGGATTTCATCGTGAGCTACACGCTCCTGCCCGTCGGTTCGCTCATCTTCGCGCTGTTCTGCGCCCACAGGTTCGGCTGGGGTTGGGACAGCTTCCTCAAGGAGGCGAACACCGGTGAGGGCATGAAGTTCCCCGCCGGACTCAAGTTCTACTGCGGCGTTGTCCTGCCGCTCATCATCCTGGTGGTGCTCATCGTCGGTTACGTCCAGCTCTTCGCTGGATGAGCATCGTCTCCTGCAAAATGCAGAGAAGGGAGGCTGAGGCCTCCCTTCTCTCTTGTGCGCTCCAACTGTCTCACGCTCAGATGCGCTGCAGCAGTTCCCGGTACTTCTCCATTCGCATCGTCTTGCCCTCGGATTGAATCATCCAGGTCATCCAGCAGAGTTCGATGGGGCGGTGGCCGGTGATCGCGCCGATTCGGTCTATGGTCTCAATGAGCTCCAGGTCGCCCGCCGTCGGCAGCGGGATATCCGCCTCGGAGACGATGTCCACGATGACGCGGCGCACTATCTTGTCCGGCATGGAGGTGTCCACTCCGCCCATCATCCTCAAGTACTGATAGGTATTGATGCCCACGCCGTGGACCGCGCCCACGGGGTCCTGCTTCCATGCCTCCAGCGGCGCGGTGGCTGCCCACGAGCGCAGTGCGTCTGCGTCGTTCGCATCGCCTCTCACGAGGCATGCCGCCACCTCCCGCGCAAGCCGCCACGATCGCCGGTTCTTCCACAACGCCGCCAGAGCGTCGTACGACAGCTCCGCCATCTCTTCCAGTGTGGCCGGGGCCCGTCCTGCCTGCATCCACAGCTCATATTCCGCCACCGCCGGCACCACCGCAGTGAAGTAGTTCAGTCCGATGGACATGAAGGCCGCGTCCACCAGCATGAGCGGAACGCTGCCGCCCCAGCGCTGCGTCGCCAGGCAGCGTGCGCAATGGGCATGCAGGCCGTCGCATGACGCCATGTAGCCTTCCACCACCCGCCGCAGTCGCAGGGCTTCTGTCTCGCCGATATCGTTCTGACGCATACGGATGGAGATGATACCATGCACGTCACGGCCCCTCTCTAAGATACGACTCGTTGCGGGGCGTCCATTGCACGAGAAGGAGGTTTCATGCCGAAGCTTTTCGAGGAATACACTCTCTTGGGAATGAAGCTGCGCAACCGCTTTGTCCGGTCGGCCACGTTCGAAGGTATGGCCGAGCCCGACGGTGCGGTGCGCGAGCCACTGGTGGCGCTGACCGAGGACCTGGCTCAGGGAGAGGTTGGACTCATCATCACCAGCCACGCGTACGTCGAGGCGCGCGGCCGCGCCCGCGCCTCACAGCTTGGCATACAGAACGACGGTCTGGTGCCCGGCCTGGCCCGGCTGGCCGAGGCGGCGCACCGTCACGGCTCGAAGACCATCGTTCAGATCGCACACGCGGGCTGCACCGCCAATGAGCCCGCCGGCGAGTTTGTCGGTCCATCATCCCTCACGCTGCCCGACGGGCGCACCTGCCGGGAGCTCACCAGGTCCGAGATCGGTGCCATCGTCGAGGATTTCCGTCGCGCCGCGAGGCGTGCGATGGATGCGGGATTCGACGGGGTGCAGATACACTCCGCGCATGGCTATCTCTTGAGCCAGTTCCTTTCGCCCTACTTCAACCGGCGAACGGACGAGTATGGCGGGAAGTTGGTGAACCGCGCCCGGATGCATCTGCAAGTGCTGGCCGCGGTGAGGAGCGAGCTGGGCGACCAAGTGCCGGTGCTGATTAAGATGAACTCGGAGGACTTCCTCGATGGCGGCCTCACGCGGCAGGAGATGGTCGAGGTCGCCCGCATGCTCGAAGACGAGGGCATCACGGCGGTGGAATTGAGCGGAGGCACCCCCTTCAGTCCGTCCAACCGCGGTTTCTCACGTCCCGGCGTGCAACCTGCCGCGGATGAGGTCTACTATCTCGATGCGGCGAAGATGTACAAAGACGCGGTGGCGGCGCCCCTGGTGCTGGTCGGTGGCATCCGCACCCTATCGGTGGCGGAGGGACTGGTCGAGCAGGGGATTGCCGACCTCATTGCGTTGAGCCGCCCGCTCATCCGCGAACCACACCTGGTGCGGCGCTGGCGCGAGGGAGATGCCGCCGACGCCACCTGTATCCACTGCAACCTCTGTTTCGGTCCCGCCCGCGCGGGCGAAGGCATGTACTGCGTGGCCGAGCGGAATCAGAAGGAGAAGACCGCGAAGAAACCGTAGACGGCTGTGTGGCGGCGTATACGGCGAGAGGGGCGCCCGCGGGCGCCCCTCTCGCATGTCCGTTTCTACGT
>CAYNXN010000088.1:0-6359 GCA_964401175.1 uncultured Dehalococcoidales bacterium
GAGATCTACACCCTATCCTACACTCTTTCCCTACATGACGCTCTTCCGATCTGGTGAATCCTGCCTGGCCGCAGCCCGGGCCAGTGCTGCGCGGAACCGTATCCGTGCCTGTGCGGTGGCGTCCACCGAAGGCGCAAGGCTCCGCGCTGCCAGCGTGTGGCTGGCGGCACGAAGAAGAGGCTCCAGCCCGGCGGCGTCTTCGGGATATGACGACAGGCATTGCGCAACCGACTCTCCCCGCTCGAGGCGGTCGAGGCAGTCATCCAGTTTCCGGTCAAGATCCCTTCGCTTCATGTCCGTTCAGTGCGCCAGCATTTCCCGCAGTCTCTCAAGCGCTGCCCGCTGCATCTCTCTCACCGAGCCTCTACTCTTATGCATTACCGCTGCGACTTCCTTCGAATCGAGGCCGGCGAAAAACCTCAACGAGACAACTTCCCGCTGTTGTGGTGTCAGAGTCCTCATCGCTTCTCTCACTTCACGCAGTCGGATGCGTTCCTCAGCGACATGGGCGGGGTCCTTGGAGTCGAGCAGACCTTCGACCGGCTCTTCAGAACGTTCCACTCTGTTGACGCGTCGCAGATGATCGACCACGAGGTTGTGCGCGATGCGGAAGAGCCAGGCCTCCATGGGAAGCCCACGCTCGCGGTACGACGGAAGCGCCTCGATGGCCCGGACGAACACCTCGGAAGCGATATCTTCAGCTTCGGACTGGTCGCCGATGCGGGCCAGGGCGTAGCGAGCGATGCGCGGATAGCAGGAATCGAAGAGGGCGGTGAGGCGGGCTTCCCGCTCCCGTAAGGGATTGTCTGGGCATCCGTTGTATTCCGGCTCCATGCCTCGCTATCCCGATTCATCGGGTCCGCCTCCCAGTATACAGAACGGCTCATGTATTGCAGCTTGCCGCGGCGCCGCTGCTACCACATGAAACGCAGAGCGGACCCGATTGTCAGCATGGATGAGGGGAGGGAGCGTATACGCTCGTCACATGGCGCAGAAAGGGGCTCACCGAAGGGGAGCCCCGCACGTGATCGCAAACGGCAGGCCTAGACGAAACTGAAGAAGCGCCTCGGGTTCTCGATCATGATGGTGTCGACGACGTCCCTGCTTATGCCCCGCTTGAGCATCATGGGAACCACGTAGTTGGAGATATGACCGTATCCCCAGCCGCCGTAGCGGACCAGCTTGGTCTTGCACACGATGTCGTGCGAGATAAGTATCTGGTTGAGGTAACCCGCATCCATGAGGTCGCGGATCTCATATATCCGGGTGGTGTCGTTGGGTAGATCGATCGGGTCAGACCCGGGGAAGGCGGGGAAATGGCCCTCATAGCCGAAGAGGTCGTATTCAAGGTAGCAGCCGAGCTGCGCCAGCTCGATCCGGCCCTCTCTCGTGCGGACGCGTCCATCGATGTGACTGAATGCCACCCGGGACATGTCGGCTCCGGCATCAACGAGTATGCGGGCGGCGGTGATTGGCCCCTGGGCATGTCGGCCCGGGTGGACGTTGATCGGCGCGCCCGTCTCCTTCTGCGCCTTGACGGCTGCCAGAAGCGACTTCTTCTCGAACTCGTGCAGCGGCCACGAGGTGCCGATCTCTCCGATGAGTCCGGCTTTGATGCCGGTGGCGCCGACTCCGTCGGTGATGTCGCGCACGATCTCATCCGCGATCTCGTCCACCGGTTTTGAGAACACGTTGGGAGAGAGGGAGTTGGCCGTGTAGTAGCCGGAACCCATGATCACGTTGAGGCCAGTGATGCGTGAAATCCGCGCGAGCGCGACGGCGTCCCGGCCCAGTCCGTTGTTCCCCTGGTCGACTATGGTGCGGCCGCCGGCCGCCTTGAAGTGCAGGATCTCCGCGGTCATGGTCTCCTCGTCCAGCAACCGCAGATTGTCCATGTTCTCGAACGGATGGTACCTGAGCCAACTGAGTACGTCCCAGTCAACCCGCTTCAAAGCCATGCCCTTGTCCGCGGATGCCGATGGCTCGCTGTAGAGGGCGCTGCCGTCCATGAGGATGTGCTCGTGCGCCAGCGTGATGCCCAATTCATTGCCATCGATCGGTCCCAGCACGGTCTGAGCTTTGTCCACTAGCCATGGCATTGACATGTCAGAGCCTCCTTTCGCGGCGCAGACTCTCGTCTTCTCGCTTGACTCGCTACGATTCGTCGATCCGTATCGTCTTGATGGCGTCGCCCTCACGTATCGTCAGCATGACGTCCATTCCCTCGGTGAGCTCTCCGAACACCGAGTGCTTGCCATCGAGGTGAGGTTGAGGGCTGAAAGTGATGAAGAACTGCGAGCCGTTGGTATTCGGTCCGGCGTTAGCCATGGACAACGCTCCCGTGCCGTGGAGCCGGGCACTGAACTCATCCTCGAACCTGTAACCCGGCCCGCCGCTGCCGGTGCCCGTCGGGTCGCCGCCCTGTATCACAAAGCCGGGTACCACGCGGTGAAAGATGACACCATCATAGAAGCCCTCGCGGGCGAGGAAGACGAAGTTATTCACAGTCTTCGGCGCGTCTGCGGCGAACAACTCGCAGACCAGGTCTCCGCGGACGGTCTCGATGGTGGCTGTGTAGGAACGTTGTGGATCGATTGTCATGGCCGGCGGTGCATCGTACGTCAAAGTCTTCTTCTCCTCTTCTTTGCATGCCCCGAGCACGCATGCGATTGTGATCAAGCCAGCGAGTATCAGGTATCGCACCAATCTGCTCTTCACGTCCGGTGATGCTCCTTTCAAGACAATGTGCCTGGAGGTAGCCGTCCCTGAAGCCGGCGAGCCAGACAATGCAGCGTCTCTTACTGCCGCCGCGCAGTCCGACCCATCCTGCAAGGGTCACAGAGAGCACGGGGAGGGTGCCGGAACGGTCACTCCCTCCTTCTCCGGCCACGGTCAGACTGAAATCGCTCGTAGGCATCGAGCAGGTCAATCTCACCCAGGTATACCTTCGCAACGAACCATCCGATGAGCACGCACAGGGCAACCACCAGGAACGCTGCGAAACCGAGCCAGGCAATGATGATTCCTGCGACCAAGCCTCCGATCACTCCTATCGTCTTCGGATGCATCGTCATCAAGCCACCCCTGTCACCGTACGGAGACATGCCCTCGCTTGTCCGACTGGTACTTGTATTTCACATCCACGCGAGCCACGGTGAGCCCTGTCAGTTGCTGCAGCGCCTCGCGCACCTTCGACTTCATCTCGGGATTGACTTCCAGCAGATTCGAACCGAGCGCGACATCCGCATGGCAGCGGACGCTGAGACCATCCTGCCGTTCATGAATCATGCACCGGACATCGCGCACGCCGTGGATGGTCTCACCGGTGCGTTCTGCCAGGAGGCAGAGGCTGTCGTTCTCGATGGTTGCAGTCCCCTTGTCCGTCACGCTCAGCGTGTGGACCATGTTCTCGCGCAACGGCAGTATCTCGGCGATCAGTAGAGCCAGCATGCCGACGGCGGCGATAGCCGCCAGAGCCATGATGGCGACCCTCGTGGCGGTAGGCGCTTCCGCCGCCATCTGCAACGGCGATTCGAACCATCCCATCAGGACACTGGGAGGCCACGCCTGGATGCAGACGCCCATGGTGATGACTGCCCCTGTGAGTATCGCCAGGGCAAGCAGTATCGCCAGCATCCGGTTGAAGACCGAGATCATCATCTCTCCCCCTCCGCTTCGTGTTGCGCCCGCAGAAGGCGCAGCATGGTATGCACGGCGCCGATGCTACTCCACCTTCGGTTGCGGCTTGGGCGACATCACATCGATGCCCACCACGCGGATGTTAATCTCCTTGGCGATGAGGCCGGTGAATTCGAGCAGACGAGTGGCTACCTTCTTTCTGACCTCATTGATGATGTTCGGGATGCTGTAGCCATACAGCACATTGAGCTGCAGGTCGACGATGCATTCCCGCTTGCCCACCTCGACCGTTACGCCCGACCTCGCCTTCTCGGCTGCATCAGCAAACGCGCCCGCCAGTGCTCTGCGTACGGCGCTCTTGCCGAGGCTGCCCACGCCCGGAATCTCCTGCGCGGCCATGCCGGCGATGGATGCCACCACTTCATCGCCTATGACGGTCTCTCCGACAAACCCATGCTCGTTCCTCTTCTCCTCTGCCATGTCCTGATCTCCTTGTTGACTGGTTTGTTGCTGCCGGTCTCGCGGGATGGAGAACCTGAACAGGTCCGTCGCGTGCTCAGCAGGCGCCTGCGCCACCGGTGGCAGCGACACCACCGATGCCGGTTCCGCCCGCCATAGCACAACCCAACGCTGTTGTGAGCACGAGATGACGAATCACTTCAGCGGTCAGTGTAGTGCGACAGCTATGCGGTGTCAAGGTACGGTACGAAGCCGTCGCCGTGGGAGGCCGGTATGGCGGTATCGGCCGGCTGCGGCCCTCGCGGTGAGTTCCTTGAGTGCATCCCGCCCGATCCACCGCGCCGTCGCGTCGGATTCCTGACTCAGACGCGTGGCCACGTCCAACGCACGGGCATTGAGGCGTTGATTCCGTGCCCCGATGGCCCGGAGCGCCCAGCTTACGCCCTTCTTGACGTAGTTACGCGGGTCTCTGGATTCTCGCTGGATCGCCTCAAGATACGGCTCGAACTCCTCATCGCTGAGAGAATGGCTGCTGGAGGCAAGGCGCGCCATGATGACGAAGCCGGCTCGTTTGACGAACTCCTCCTTACGCTGGCTCCACGTGATTGCTGTGACAACAGCCGTGGGAACCCGGGCGAACAGATTCATGACACACTGGTCGCACAGATCCCAGGAATCGAAGTCGAGCGCCCACGCCTCCATCTGCTCGTCGGTTACCTCCTCCGGATCATCGACGAGGCTTGCCAGAATGCGGGCGTCGTGAATGCCCGATCGCCACAGGTCGCCCGCCAGCGCGTGGTTTCTGCCGATCTCACGCCCCATTCGGCGCAGGCAGGGCATGGACACGCCGAGGGCGTGCTGTGTGGCGATGCCGTACCGGGCCATGCCTGCCAGCGCGTCAGGTCGTGCCAGCGTCCGCAGGCGGACTGCTACCTCATTCGCGTCCATCGGGTGACGCCACCTTCGTGAAGCGCCGCTTCTCTTTCATGAGAAGCCCTCCCAGGAAGCCGAGGGCGATGAGCCCGCACGGCAGAAACATCGCCTGCTGGAAGGCCTCGACCGGATAGTGGCGTATGCCACTTATATCTCTCCCTGCCAGTGCCGGTCGAGCACCAGGCCGAACAACGGTTGTATGACGGCTGCGCCCACGAATGCTCCCATGTTCACCAATCCCGAGCCCATGCCACGTACCTCAGGAGGTACGGTATCGCGAACCGTGGCGTAGCTGACCGGCATGGCTCCGATGTTGAACCCCACCAGGAATGATATCGGCCAGAAGGCCAGCAACGGGGGGCTGCCGCCGTTCCACAGCGCGATCACCAGGTAGCAGGTCAGAGAGACCGTCGTTGCCACGACGATGGGTATCCGCCGGCTGCGAATGTAGTCCGAGATGAAGCCGAGGGCCGCGGTTCCGAGGATAGCGCCCACCGCCGACACGAGGGCGAAGGACGACGCATGATCACGGGTGAGCCCGTATGTCTGCATCAGGTAGACCACAAGCCAGTTCAGGAAGAACGTGGCGTACGCGCCGTAGGTGCCCATGGCCACAAAGAACACGGGCCAGATCTGTTTCGTGCGTACAATCCGACCGAATCTCTGGAGAACCGAGAGATGGTTCTGGCCGCCTGTCGTAGTGCGCTCGCTCTCGCCTTCGATCTCGGCGATCGATGGCAGGCCGGCTTTCTCCGGCGAATCCTTGACGATTATCCAGTTCAGCAGGGCCACGACGAGGCTGAGCGCCGCGGCGGCGAAGAACGATCCGCGCCATCCTATGGCGATGATCAACAACGCCAGCGGTGTGGCCGCAAGCAGTTGGCCGCTGTTATTGATGGCTCCCGCAAGTCCGGTGACGGTGGCCACCTCACGAGAGCGGAACCAGTTCATAATGACCTTCAGGGCGCTGAGCCATGCGAAGGCTCCACCGAAGCTGACGAGGACCCGGCCGAGATAGAGAACGGCGAAGGACGGGGCGAACCCCATTATGACGCTGCCGACAGTGCTTATCAGCAGGCTGAATGTGATGGTCTTGCGAGGGCCGAGCGTATCTGCCACCGTGCCGGACGGCAGCTGCATCGCTGCATAGATGTAGTAGTACACGGCGCCCAGGCTGCCGAAGGCCGCGGCGGTGAGGCCGAAGTCTGCCATCAGGCGGTCTGCCATGGGAGACAGGGCCGACCGCTGGAACAGTCCCACCGAATGGCTGAGAACGGCCACAAACCATATCGGCCAGCGCTGGCGATAGGCTGTGGCCATCATGTCAG
>CAYNXN010000089.1:0-6302 GCA_964401175.1 uncultured Dehalococcoidales bacterium
CCCCCCCCCCCGCCCCCCCCCCCCCCCCCCCCCCCCGCCCCCCCCCCCCCCGGCCCCCCCCCGGCGGGGGGCCCGGGCGCCCCCCCCCCCCCCCAACACGCATCCGCTTCCCCCTCTGTACCCCCGCACATATTCATTCGACACAGGATTTCGGTCCGCATACCTATTGCAGGCTCGCGCGTGTTGCTGTATCGTGGTAGAGAGGTATTCGGCGTTGCGGTGCTTCCCCGACATGACCGTGCTCTCCGTCCACTTGCGGCGCCGTGCGCATGGATGTGGCTGGCTCCCATCATCAATGACTCCCTGAGGACAGCACAGTATCGTCGACAGCGGCTGGCTGCTTTGTGCAGGAGGCAAGATCACATGAACACTATGAGACGAACGGCTGCAGCGTGGCTGGCGGTATGCGCGGTGATCGCGGCGACCGCAGGGCCAGCGATGGCATTCGACGGCCGCGTGGGAGACAGCGTCGGAACAAGCGCCGATGAACAGGTAGATGAAGACCTCTATATTGCGGGACGTACGGTCAGCAGCAACGCCGCGGTGAACGGAGACGCCTTCATCGCCGGACAGACGGTCACCATCGGTGGTTCTGTGTCTGACGGCGTCACGGTGGCGGGGCAGACTATTCTGGTGAACGCCGATATCGGTCACGGCCTGCGCGTCGCGGGCTCGACCGTGGACATCCACGGCCAGGTGGGGCGGGATGTGCTGGCTGCAGGAGCGACGGTCACCGTACACGACAGCACGTCGATCCAGGGCGACCTCTTGCTCGGTGCCGGCACCGCATTCATGCGTGGAGACGTCGCCGGCAACGTGCTGGGCGCGGCAGAGGAGTTCACTATCGATGGCTCCGTCGGCGGAAACGTGAACGTACAGACCGGCACCCTCAGCATCATGCCGGGCGCCAGGATCGATGGCAACCTGAACTACACCGCTCAAACCGAGGCCGTGATTCCTGCAGGAACGGTCAAGGGAACGGTCAAGTTCACACAACGTGTGGAAGAAGGGAAGGACACCGCTGGTAGAGTCGAGTTCCTGGGCCCACTGGCCGTCTTCGCCGGCTTGACCTGGAAGATACTCTCGTACCTGATGGCCTTCCTCACGGGCATACTGTTGATCGTGCTGTCTCCCAGGCGGATGGCGGGCGCGGTCTCGGCCATCAGAACCGACACCGGTCCCGTGGCGGGATACGGCGCCATCGCGTTGTTCGTGACGCCCGTTGCCGCACTGGTGGTGTGCCTGACGGTGATCGGACTGCCGCTCGGCATCATTGCGTTCCTGTTGTGGGGCATTCTGCTCTACCTCAGCCAGATGCCGGTGAGCCTGTTCATCGGGCATCTGATCCTGGGGCGAGACCGCCCACTGGAGACCAAAGGCTTCATGATCGGCTGTCTGGCGCTCGGCCTGCTGATCCTCTGGCTGCTGAAGGCGATACCGGTGGCGGGCTTCTTCGTCTCCCTGGCCACGGCATTGTTCGGCCTCGGCGCGTTCATCGCGGGTGAGCGCACCCGCATGCGCCTCTAGCGCCGCAGCCGGGTTTCGCACGGGTAGACGAAGAGGCTGAACACAAGGCTGGAACAGAAGGAGCACTCCGTACGGATGACCCTTCTTGCTGTACCCAACCAGCTATCAGCGGGGCGTGGAACGCGGCAGAGGCCAATGCTCAAGGGGTCGCCGGGAACAATGGACGGGGAAGACGGATGAGGACCCTGGTGGTGTACTACTCCAGGACTGGCAACACGCGGACGATCGGAGAGGAGCTGGCCGCCGCACTGGGTGCGGACGTCGAAGAGCTTGCCGAAGTCCAGGATCGGCAGGGTAGACTCGGGTATCTGCGAAGTGGACTGGATGCCGGGCTGCGCAAGGCATCCGTGTTGCAGCCGTTGCAGCATGAGCCATCAGCGTATGAGCGGCTGGTGGTGGGCACGCCCATCTGGGTCAGCACGGTCAGCTCTCCGGTGCGCGCCTTCCTGATGCACTACTGTCGACGCGCACACCAGGTCGCATGGTTCTGCACGTTTGGCCTTGAGGGGCCGAGGTACGCAGAGGCAGGATTCCGCGCGATGAGCCTGATCGCCGACCGTACGCCCGTTGCCACGCTGGCGGTAGCGGAGCGCGATGTCCACGCAGACCATTCGGAAGCCATAATCACATTTACCGCAGCCCTGGTAGAGTCCGGTGTCAGTTGTGGCGAGAAGAAGGAGGAATGAAGCAGTTGAAGACTCTGGTGGTCTACTACTCACGAACCGGCAACACGAAGCAAATAGGGGACGAACTGGCGGCAGCCCTGAGCGCCGACGTCGAAGAACTCAGGGACGGCAAGAACCGCAAAGGCCCCATCGGCTTCCTCAGGAGTGGCATAGAGGCGAAGAGGAACACACCGGTTCAGCTTGAAGCGCTGGCACACAACCCGGCGGAGTACGACGTGGTCGTGGTCGGGTCTCCGATATGGGCGAACGGCGTCTGCACGCCGGTACGAACCTTTCTGGCGCAGCACAAGCACGAGTTGAAGCGGACAGCCTGGTTCTGCACCTCGGGCTCAATCAACCCGCAGTACGCCGGGCGAGGCTTCGAGGCGATGACGCAGGAGTCGGGACTGACTCCGCTCGCCACGCTGGGTCTAGGGCGACGGGACATCAGGAGGGAACACGCGCCGGTGCTTGCAGCCTTTGCCGCCTCGCTGAAACGGGAGCGGTGAGCCCACCCGTTCGCGGCTCAACGCCACGTCTGGCAATGCCACGTCGGGCTCCGGCTGAACAACGATTCGGTTCCGGTGCTGGTCCCGCGAGGGCGGCTGCACATCGTGCATGGACGGAGGTTGGCCGCACACGGGCGGCGGGAACGTTGGCTGCATCAGCCGCGGAGTTCAGCCAACGAACTCGTACGTGAGGCTGGCGATGCGGCCGCGCCAGTACGGCTGCGGGCCTCCGGGCAAGAGCCACACCACCTCACCTTCAAGCGGCACCAGCATGCCGTCCCGCCGCACGTAATCCCAGAAGCGTCCCTGCCAGGGAGTCCAGACCGGCACGCCGTCAACATCGCGGTAGCGACCATCCGAACGCACAGACGCGATCAACCCCCGGTCGTCGAACTGCACGGTCAACGTCACCGACGTGGCGCCGTCAGTCAACGTGACCCGGGCCATGGAATCGTCGACCCCCTCCCACTCGATTCCCGGTCCCGGTATGAGGACCGTGGGGTACCAGGCGGCTTCGGCGAGGAAGCGCATCAACTCTCCCTCCGCCAGCTCGGGCGTGGGCGCCTGCCGCATCACGGTGAAGAGACCGAACAGTCTCGCATTGAGTACTCCCTGCCCGACCACATAGGCGTCGTGAACGTTCACGTTGATGCCGGGTGCGAGACGGATGCGGGCGTCCCAGACGAAGCCGGGAAGATTGGTCACCACCCGTTGCGTCGAGGTGAACGACCGCCACCACTCTCCATCCTGAGCCATGTTGAAGCTGCCCGTGTGCCGGACATACGCCGCGGCGACCAGAGGCTGCCCCGCCGGCAAGACTTCCAGCAGGTAGCGCTGCACCGGCGCCGGAAGCCCATCAAGCTGCTCCACGAAGAACGCCGCAGGGACGACGGTGGAGCGTCCGGCGTCGAGGCGCGCATGCAACGACCGCGTGCTCGACTGCCACCGCGCCGCCCCGAGCAGGGTGACAGCCACGGTGGTCACGCACAGCACGAGCGCAACAATGACAAGGACCTTCACGAACACAGCGTGGTCTCCTTTCCGGGTGCAGGGTTCAGCGAATCATAGCGCGACGAACGATACCCAGGCCAGTGGGGCAATCACGACGCAGCGAGGAGTCAGGCTTCCGCCGCTGAGCGGCGCGCACGGTGAGATGCCGCTACGGCACCGGTCGCCGGCAGACGAAGAACTCGTAGCCGTACCAGCGGGCGTACTTGCGGTGCATCTGCATCTCGGCCTCATTCTCATCGAACAGGGCAATGGCGTCCGGTGAGTCGGCATACTTCTGCCGCAGCGAGGGTAGAAGCCGACTCATGGGCGTGTAGTACTCATCCCACCACGTCCGGTCCGGCAGACTGAAATGCCCGAGCAACTCGAGGTCTGCCGCGGTGATGAGCCGCTCATTCTCCGCCACCGTCCTCATGTCCGGGTAGCCGGTCTCGAAGAAGACCTGGACCTCATCGGGCGGGTCATCACCAAACCAGCACAGTTCGCTGGCCGCGAGATACCCGCCCGGTTTCAACAGCCCACGACAGGACCTGAGCGCGTTCTCGAAGCCCATTATGTAAAGAGCCCCCTCGGACCAGACGACATCGAACGTCATCTGCTGGAAGTCCATGGCATCCATGGACTGTTTCGTGGTGTGTACCCGGTGCTGCAGTCCCGCCTGCAACACCCTGGCTGCCACCCGGTCCAGCGCCCAATCGAACACGTCCAGCGCGACTATGTGTCCGTTTGTCAGCCGAGCCAGCACCATCGTCTGGGCGCCGGTGCCGCAACCGACGTCGAGCAGCAACGGCCGGTCCGGTAGAGACCCCAGCAGCGAGAAGGCCTGGCGCGTACAGACCGCGCTCCCCGGCCCCTGCCGCGGCAGTGGACCGTATAGATCGGCCATGACCTGCTGCACGAACTGCGGTATCTGTTCCATAGCGCCGTCCTCCCGCAAAGGACCTTCATTGTACGCCACGCCGCCTTTGTGGACACGGTCGAGGCTCTCCACTACAATGACCGGACGCGACACGTGCGCTGATGCGCGCGGGACCGCAGCAGTAAGGAGGCAGTCTGTGGAGGGAACACACGGCCGGGTGCTCTATCTGGACCCATTCTCCGGCATCGCAGGAGACATGTTCCTCGGTTTGTTGCTTGACCTCGGAGTTGACGAAGAAGCACTGGTGGCCGAACTGGAACGCCTCGGGGTGCGCTTCGACCTCTCGGTCACACAGGTGAATAGGAACGGCATCGCCGCTATCAGCACCAGGGTCTCGCTGCCGTCCGGACCCGACGTCGACGAGGCTGAAGAAGACCACGTACATTGCGACGAGTGCGGCCACGGACACGATGAGGGACACGTTCACGACCACTCCCAGGAAGCCGCGCATGAGCACAACCACACTCATGCCGGCGGGCATTGTCATGAACACGGAGACACGGAGGCTGACGACGAGGCGGTGGCGCACGGTCACGGCATGGAAGTTGAAGAGATACTGGCCATACTGGACCGCCTGAGCGAGCCGACACGATCCAAAGCAAGGGAGATGTTTGAATCGCTGCTGGAGGCGGAGGCCCAGGTCCACGGCACCACAGTGGGTTCAGTGCACCTGCACGAAGCGGGCGCCATCGATGCCATCGTCGAGATCGCCTCGGCGGTGAAGGGGCTGCAGTTGCTGGGCGTTGACCACGTAGTGTGCGGTCTGGTGAACATCGGAACGGGTTTCGCCAAGATGGCGCACGGCACCTATCCGGTGCCCGCCCCGGCCACCGCCGAGCTGCTCAAAGGCATCCCCATCCGCGTGGATTCGTTCTCCGAAACACGGAAGGAACTGGTGACGCCAACCGGAGCGCTCATCCTGCAGCACCTGGTGGATGAGTTCGGGCCCATAAGCATGACGATCGACCGGGTGGGATACGGCGCCGGCAAGAGGGACACGCCCGTGCCGAACGTACTTCGCGGCTTTCTTGGCAGCTCCGCGGTGGCGGAAGCGCCCAGGCGGCTTGTGCTGCTCGAGAGCAATATCGACGACATGAACCCCGAGCTTTACGGCAACCTGATGGACGTGCTGTACAAGAGCGGAGCGTTGGACGTGTTCTTCACCGCCATCCAGATGAAGAAGAACCGGCCGGCCACGCGCCTGTCGGTGCTCGGAGAACTGCACCACAAGGACGTGCTTCTACACACCATCATGCGCGAGAGCACCACGCTGGGAGTTCGCGTCAGCTATCCCGAGCGGTATGAGACCGAGAGAGAAATCCTCGAGGTACAGACCTCGCTGGGGCTGGCGAGGGTCAAACGCGCCACGTGGGCCGGCGATACGGTCAACCTTTCACCGGAGTACGAATCCTGTCGGCAGCTCAGTCAGCAGTCCGGCGTGCCGTTGAAGGAAGTGTACTCCATGGTGCTCGAAGCCGCCCACAAGGCGCAGGATGACATCGGGGAGGCCGAGTGATGCCGGAACGGGGCATGTTCCAGGAGATCCTTCAGTCTTATGGCCACGGCGAACTGAGCCAGGCGGAGGCGGAGGCCCGCATACTGGAGACTTTCTATGGGGGGTGGGAGAACTTTCTGCTGGTTGTGGACAGAGAGACGCGACTCGGCTTCCCGGAG
>CAYNXN010000090.1:0-6192 GCA_964401175.1 uncultured Dehalococcoidales bacterium
CGCGGGACTGGAAGCGGCTGGCCGGCTTCTATGAACAGGTCTTTGACTGTGTGCCGGTGTCCCCTGAGCGCCATTTCCGCGGCGAGTGGCTCAGCCGGGCCACAGGTGTCTCCGGGGCGGCCCTCGATGGCGTGCATCTCCGTCTGCCCCCGGCAGTTGCCAGCGGACCAACGCTGGAGGTGTTCCAGTATTCCGAGTTGCTTGATTCTCTGCCCGGCGTCGCGAATCGGCCGGGGCTGGGGCATATCGCCTTCGAAGTTGATGACGTGCCAGCCTGCGTGCGCTCGGTGGTCCGCTCTGGTGGCTCCACGGTCGGTGAAGTGGTGCAGCGTTCGATTGAGGCTGCGGGCACCATCACCTTCGCCTACGTGAAGGATCCTGAAGGGAACATCATTGAACTGCAGCAGTGGGACGGACAGAGATGAGTGGCGAGCATCGCAGCATCCGTCTCTCGATGCTACTCCGGCTTCCGGGTTGGTTCGAGGCGACCTGCTGTGGCATAATACGGACGGCCGCGTGTCATTCCTGTGCCACACACGGAGGGATCGCATAGAGGTCTAGTGCGGCCGCCTGCTAAGCGGTTACTCCGAGTAATCGGAGTCGCGGGTTCGAATCCCGCTCCCTCCGCCAGCCCCTCTGTCCTGGCATCCACCCCTAGAGTCCAAGCAACGATTGGCCCGCAGCCAGCAATTCCTGTACCCGCTCGCAACTGTCCGTCTCCACGTAGATGCGGACGAGTGGCTCAGTGCCTGAGAGCCGATAAAGGACCCATGAGCCGTCCGTGAGCACCAGCATGACGCCATCTGTGCGGTCCACACGGTCGACGGGTGTACCCAGTACGCTGCGTGGCGCGATCTCCCTGAGTGTAGTTGCGACTTGCGAATTTCGGTGTGGATCGAGTTCGAGGTCGACGCGGTCGTAGTAGTGTGGCCCCACAATTCCATACAGCTTCTGCAGCAGTTGCGACGGCAGCATGCCTGTTTGCCGCACCAGGTCGAGGAAGTACAGGCCCGCCAGAATGCCATCGCGTTCTGGCACGTGGCCGCGGAAGGCATACCCGCCGCTCTCCTCGCCGCCTATCAGGGCATCGTACTGCAACATCAGTGGCGCGATGTACTTGAATCCGACCTGTGTGACGTGGACCGGCACGTTGTGGCGCCGGCCCAACAGGGAGATCATCTCGCTTGTGGTGAGGCTCCGTATGATATCTCCGCGCTCTCCTCTCACTTCGAGCAGGTAGTAGCACAGAAGCGCGAAGACCTGGTGCTGGTTGAGGAAACTGCCATGTTCATCGACAACGCCAACGCGGTCGGCATCTCCGTCGGTTGCGATGCCCATGACGGCGTTACTTTCAGGGACGCGGCGGCAAAGCCATTGCAGATTGGGGCCGATGGGTTCGGGCCGTATCCCTGGGAACGCGGGGTTTCGCTCGCCGTTGATCTCGTCGACGCGGAGCTGTCCATGGCCCAGCAGCGCCGCGAAGAAGCCAGACCCGGCGCCGAACATCGAATCGACCACCACCGTCGCTGGCATGCCTTGCAGAGCCTCAATGTCCACCAGGCGCCTGATGCGATCGAAGTAGGCTGGAGAGGGATCGTGCCATTCTACGGCGCCATCTCTCAGCAACTCTGTCAGCGGGCGTCGTGCAACAGTACCCGTTCCCGCGGCTCCCTTAGTCTCCAGTTCGTTGATGATGGATTCAACGCGTGTGATGACCTCCATCGGCGCGCTGGAGCCGTTGGGCCCCTTGATCTTGAAGCCGTTCCAGCGAGCCGGGTTGTGGCTTGCGGTGATGACCACACCAGCGCTGGCGTTGCGCTCGACGACAGCGTGGCTCACCACAGGTGTCGGCGCCGCCGAGGTACAGAGGTAGACATGCATGCCGTTGGCTCCCAGCACCTCTGCGGTGCAAGCGGCGAAGTCCTCGGATGCGAAGCGTGTGTCGTAACCAACCACTACTCCTGACTCGTCTCCGGTTGTGTCGCGAAGGTACGTTGCCAGTCCCTGTGCGCACAGTCGCACGTTGTCGAAGGTGTAGTCCTCGGCAATCACCGCACGCCAGCCGTCCGTCCCGAACTTGATGACTCCACTCACGTTATACACCTGCCTCTCGGCGCAACGTTTCCGCCTTGTCTGTCTTCTCCCAGGGGAGGTCGATGTCTGTGCGGCCGAAGTGGCCGTAGGCCGCCACCGGCCGGTAGATCGGCCGGCGCAGGTCGAGGTGTCGGATGATAGCCTCCGGGCGGAAGTCGAAGTGCCTCCAAATGAGCTCCTCTATCGTCGTGTCAGGCACCTTGCCGGTGCCAAGCGTCTCGATGGAGAGCGACAGCGGGTGCGATTTGCCGATGGTGTAAGAGACCTGCAACTGTGCATAGTCGGCCAGTCCCGCTGCGACCACGTTCTTGGCCACGTAGCGGGCCATGTAGGCAGCCGAACGATCGACCTTGGTAGGGTCCTTTCCCGAGAAGGCCCCGCCGCCGTGCGGGCAGACGCTGCCGTAGGAGTCGACGATTATCTTGCGTCCTGTGAACCCGGTGTCGCTCACTGGCCCGCCTATCACAAACTGCCCGGAGCTGTTGACGTACAGCTCGGTCTGTGGTGTCATCAGTTCGGCAGGCACTACCGGCTCCACCACGTGAGTGCGCACGTCACGCTCGATTGTTGCGTGATCCACGCCCGGATCGTGATGTGCGCCGACGACGATGCAGACGGCGCGCTGCGGCTTTCCGAGGTGGTACTCGATGGTGACCTGGGACTTGCCGTCGGGGCGGAGATAGGGGATGATGCCCTCGCGGCGCACCTGTGCCAGACGACGGCAGAGCTTGTGCGCCAGGGAGATCGGTAGAGGCATCAACTCAGGCGTCTCGATGCAGGCGTAACCCACCATCATGCCCTGGTCGCCCGCGCCGGTCTTGTCGAGTTCGAGATCAGCCGTGGCAGCAGAACGAACCTCAAGTGCCGCATCCACCCCCGCCTTGATATCGCTGGACTGAGGCTTGATCGATACCAGGATGCCGCATGTCTCGTAGTCGAATCCGTATTCCCGCCTGGTGTAGCCGACCTCTCGGATGACGCGCCGGACGATATTTGGTATTTCGACGTAACCTTCGCACGTCACTTCACCAAGTACAAAGACCACCCCCATCGCCACGGCAACTTCGCACGCCACATGGGCGTTTGGATCGTTGGCCAGTATCGCATCGAGGATGGCATCCGAAATCTGGTCACACAGCTTATCCGGATGTCCCTCCGTGACGGATTCAGAGGTGATGAGGTACGAATCTGATGCGCAGAAGCTGTTTGGCATCTGGTCTCTCCTTGTTCCAGCACTAGGTCCCGGATTCCCAGCCCGCGAGGTAGGCGATCTGGGCCTCGGTCAGAGTGTCGATCCTGATTCCCATAGTATGCAGTTTCAAGCGGCCGATTTCCTGGTCGATCGACGCGGGCACCTCGTGAACCCCGGGAGTGAGGCTGCCGTGATTCGTGAGCAGGTACTCTGCACACAACGCCTGGTTCGCGAAGCTCATGTCCATGACGCTGGCGGGGTGCCCCTCCGCCGCCGCGAGGTTGACCAGCCTTCCTTGTGCCAGCAGGTACAGCTTCCGGCCGTCGGGCATGAGGTACTCCTCCACCATGGGACGAACTTCGCTGACGCGTGTGGCCGTCTCGGTGAGCCCCGCAACATTGATCTCCACGTCGAAGTGACCGCTGTTGGCCATGATGGCGCCGTCCTTCATGACAGCGAAGTGGCGCCGGTCGATGACGTTGATATTGCCCGTCAGAGTGATGAAGATATCGCCGATGGGAGCTGCTTCAGTGAGGGGCATGACCTCCAAACCGTCCATCACCGCCTCCAGTG
Organism: uncultured Dehalococcoidales bacterium; assembly: GCA_964401175.1. Lineage (GTDB taxonomy): Bacteria > Chloroflexota > Dehalococcoidia > GIF9 > AB-539-J10 > SKVJ01. The sequence continues at coordinate 3,860 of CAYNXN010000090.1, forward strand.
CAGCGATTGCATCCACCTCGGTAACGATGACCCTGCTGCCCATGCCCTGGGCCCGCCGGGCCACTCCACGACCGCACCAGCCATAGCCACAAACGATCACCTTGCGCCCGGCCCAGAGTATGTTCGTGGCCCGTGTGATGCCGTCAAGCGTGCTCTGTCCCGTGCCATATCGATTGTCGAAGAAGTGCTTTGTCTTCGCATCGTTGACGGCGATTATGGGGTATGCGAGGGCGCCCGCCCGGGCCATGTTCCTCAGTCTGATGACACCCGTAGTTGTCTCCTCCATGCCGCCTCTGATGCCGGGCAGAAGGTGTTCATATCGCTGGTGCAGAGTGGAGACGACGTCCGCCCCGTCATCCATGGTCAATTCAGGCTCATGCTCGATGGCGGCGATGATGTGCCGATAGTAGCGCTCATCATTCTCGCCTTTCACGGCGAACACGGGGATGCCTCGCGCGACAAGTGCGGCGGCGACATCGTCCTGCGTGCTCAGCGGATTGGAGGCGCAGAGGACCACATCCGCCCCGCCATCGCGCAGAGTCAGCATCAGGTTGGCCGTCTCGGTGGTGACGTGCAGGCAGGCTGACATGCGGATTCCCTCCAGGGGGCGCTCCCGTGCGAACCTCTCACGTATTTGACGCAGCACTGGCATATCGAGGGCGGCCCAGTCGATGCGCTGCCAACCGGCAGCCGCCAGTGAGGTGTCCCGGACGTCATAGCGGCTGCTATCTAGAGGCGTGTCCATAGTCCCTCCATGATGCGGTCGATATCCTGGGTGGTGTCCACCACCAGGTGAGTTGCAGCGGGCGGTAGCGTAACTGGCTGGCTCCCCCTGAGTTGTTCCGCAAGTATCTCAGTTCTGCCGTCCGAGGCTGTGGGCTCGGTGAGCCGCGAGCTCAGCCGGGACACCAATGTCTCGTACGGAGCGACGCATTCAACAAGCATGAATCCAGACGATGTACTCACGGCAAGATCGGATGCACGGTCGCGCTCGTCCGCGTGCAGGAAGGATGCATCAAGGATAGCACAGCCGCCGCGCGCGATGATGGGCTCGGCCTGTCTCAGAAGCGCATCGTAGGTGCGACGCGTCCAGTCGGGTGAGTAGAGGCCACGTCCGAACGGCTCGTATCGGTGCTCCTCCGGTTCGAGGCCGGCCAGCCGCTTGCGCACCACGTCCGACGAGAGCACCTTGCCGGCGAGTAGTGAGGCGAGCCGCCTGGCCACTGTGCTCTTGCCGCTGCCGCTCAGTCCGGACATAATGACCAGCAGCCCGTTGCCCGCGACATATCGACGCGCCAGTTCGAAGTACGTGCGCGCCAGCCACAGGGCCTGGTTCCTCTCAGCTTCGGGAATCATCGCATCGCCAAGCTTGAAACCCTCCACCTTTCCGCGGACGATGGCACGGTAACAGCGGTAGAAGGGCAGCAGTGCTCTGATGCCGTCGTCGGCCGAACCGGCGATATACGCATCGGTGAACGCGCTCGACAGGTCCCGTCTCGCGTGGCGGTCGAGGTCCATGGCGAGAAAGGCGACCTCTGACGCTACGTCGCCATAGCGAAACCGGTCGTTGAATTCGATGCAGTCGTAGATGCAGACGTCCTCGGTCATGCAGATGTGCGCCGCGTGAAGATCGCCGTGACAATCGCGGATCCGGTCGCTCGCCACGCGCTGGAGCAGCAGAGGCCTCTGTGTTTCAAGAAAGGCTTCGGCATATTCGTGCAGCAGCTTGTGCGTCCGGGCAGAGATTGTGCGGCCGATCCAGGGGGACGTCTGCACGAAGTTCTCCTCGGCGTTGCCGCGGACGACCTCCATGGCGCCAAAGGCCGCGATCTCGGGCGAGCATGAGGCCTGTTGGTGGAAGCCGGCGAGCTTGTGGGCGATCAGCTCCATCATCTCTGCGTCGGCTGCATCGCCCCCCAGTAGGTGATCGAGCATGCGCTCCTGTGGCAGCCGCCGCATCTTGACGGCGTATTCGATGGCGTGGCCCTGTCCCTCCATTTGAATTCCGTCCGGACCGTGTGTCACCGGCACGACGCCCCGATACACGTTGCGGCATAGCCGCCGGTTCAGGTCTACCTCGCGCCGGCAGAAGTGTCTTCGGGCGGACAGCGTGGAGTAATCGAGGTATCCAAGATTGACAGGCTTCTTGAGCTTGTAGACGAAATTGCCGGCAAAGAAGAGCAGGGACATCTGAGTCTGCCGCATCTCCACACGGTCCACGCCGTGCGGATACGCCTCCGGCCTCCTCAGTGCCCCTGCGAGTTCTTCCAGTGAAGCTTTCGGGGTGGCGCTGGTCGGTTCGCTATGCGAACACGAACGTCGCTCGGGCAAAG
>CAYNXN010000091.1:0-6150 GCA_964401175.1 uncultured Dehalococcoidales bacterium
TGTCTTGCAGCGCAGCGATCTTGTCGTCGACGTCTTTGGCCGCCCGGTATCGCTTTTCTGCCTCGAAGTACTGAGGTGGTAAGTTAGCCGGCACTGCCTATTTGACCTTGATTCGGATTAAGATGTCTCCCTGACAGCCGTCGGTGACCGTACAGGCATTGGCCAGACGGACCACGCTTCCGGTCTTGACTCCAGGGGGCACGGTAACGTCAAGCCTGCGCCCTTTGCGCGTGAGGCGTTTCTTCGTTCCCTTCTCTGCCTCGTCTGCGGTGACGCTCAGCTCGTACGTAACCGTCATGGGCATCTGTTGTTCCGGCTGCGTGCCGCGGAAGAGGTCTTCAAGATTGATACGGCGGCTCCCGCCCCGTGCCTGGCGCGTTCCTGACCTGCCCAGATTGCTGAATGAGACACGGTAGCCACGGCCGCGCAGCGCCTCTCCGAAGATGTTATCGAGGAAGTCCAGTCCCAGCCCCAGGCCGCCGAAGTCGCGCATGACTCCCTCGAAGCCGGCCCTCGTGGAATTGCTGCCAAATATGTCTCCAATGTCTCCGACCGTTCCGAACTGGTCGTACTGCTTACGTTTGTCGGGGTCTCCCAGTACGCCGTACGCCTCGTTGATCTCCTTGAACCGCTCGGTCGCCTCTTTCTCCTTGCCGGGATTCCGGTCAGGGTGATACTTCATGGCGAGCCTGCGGTACGCCTTCTTGATGTCGGCGTCGCTTGCGGAACGGCTCACTCCAAGGATGTCGTAGTAGTCCTTCGCCATGTCCGGTATTGTAGCATCGCTGCAGATGGCGTCGAGCGTGGCGTGTCTCACACGGCTCGAGACTGATGGATGGGGTGGCTGCTATAATCCGGGCTACTACGACAGCGGCAACCGCCCGGGGCCACCCAGTGGATGCAGTTGAGGTGGTTGTGGACGAAGAAACGTTCGGCTTTCCCATGACCCTGACAGGATGCCCCACAGGAACTTCTAATGTCAGAATTCTCGCTTCGCAATGGCGGTGACCTTCTGCGGAAGGGCATTACCAACTACATTCATCATAAGCCGCTCATCGTGTCATACGAGGTGACGCTTTCGTGCAACTGCAACTGCCGTCACTGCGATCTCGGCGGGCTCCGGCCCGGCGAAGAGCGCATCGGTCCCTCGGAGTATGCCAGGCTGACCGCCATGTACCGGCCACCTCTTGTACAGATATCGGGGGGCGAGCCCCTCCTGCGCGAGGACATCGTGGACATCGTCAGCGCCGTGAAGCATGCGCATGAGCCCACGTACGTCATAGTGGTCACGAACGGCGTGCTGCTCAACCGGGACATCTATCAGAGGCTGAGAGACGCTGGAATGAATCAGCTCTCTATCTCGCTCGATTTCCCGGATGAACGGCATGACGATTTTCGCCGTCACAAGGGGCTGTTCCGACATCTCGAGCGGACGCTGCCGGAGCTTGCCGCACTGGGGTATGGTGACATAATCATGAACACCGCCATAACCCGTGTGAATCTACCCGAATTGCTGGCCATCTCGGACCTGGTTGAGCGCTGGGGCGTCACCATCTCGTACAGCGCCTATACCCAGTTGCGAACCGGGGACCCGGCCTATTTCATCAGCGGCGACGAAGACCTCGCTCTTCTACGCGGCACGGTGGACCAGCTCATCCGGCTCAGTCGGCACAAGAAGCACATCGCCAACCCGGAGACGGTGTTCAAAGACACCGTGCGGTACTTCGAGCAGGGGGGCATGCCGGGCTGCAAGGCGGGGAGATGCTTCTTCGTGGTTATGCCCGATGGCAAGCTGGTGCCCTGTTCACTGCACCGGCAGCGCTTCGAAGCGCAGAAAGAGATGGAGCGAACCTTCACCACAGCCAATACCTGCGGTCAATGCTACGTCGCCATCAGATCGTATACGGACCGGCCGATGTGGCGCATGGTGCTGCAGGATGTGCCGCGCCTCGCCCGCAGGCTCTTCGATAGATATGTCCCTGAGAACGGCGCGCTGCCCGGCTCCAATCCGGGCTAGAACGGAGACAGCAGTGGCAGCAGGGTGTAGCCTGTGTAGGACAGTAGCAGGCATCGCAGCAGGCGCCCCGCGAATGTAGCCGCCGCAAATCGGAAGATGTTGTATCGGGTGCACCCCGCCACAATGGCGAGCAGGTCGAAGATCAGCATCGGGATGAGTGCAAACAGAAACACCGCCAGCAGGCCGTAGCGTTTCATCCAGCGTTCGGCGTGGGCGTACCGCTCGGCGTATCTGTCCAGCAGTATCTGTCTGCCGTAGTAGCCCGCGACGTATGCCGTCATCTCCCCGATGGTCGCCCCCACCGTCGCCACCAGGGCCACAGTGAGCGGGTTGAGCAAGGAACCTGCCGCCACGTTGATGGCCTCGCCCGGGATCGGGAACAGGATGCTGGCGCAGGTGAGCATGTTCACCACGAAGACGCCGAGGTATCCGTGCCTGACGAAGTCGGCGGTCTCCAGGTGAGCGCGGGCCAGTATCAGCAGCCCGAAGCCGCCGGCCAGAATGGCGATGAAAAGCGCGGCCTGCAGACTGCGGCGCGCGAGCAGTGCATCGCGCGCCCTGGCGTACAAGGATGGTTGCGACACGGTCGCTCAGTATACCATCCCGGCGGTCTCATCGTACCGTCGATGCAGCGAATATCCGGGGCGGGACGTCGCCCTGACGGCTGCTACCGCGGTCCGAAGAGCACGGTTCCCAGGCGCACCATGGTCGCACCCTCTTCGATGGCAACCTCGTATGAGCCACTCATCCCCATGGACAGGTGCTGCATCGTCACGCCGGGCAAAGACAGCGCGCGCAGGTGTTCGAAGAGCTGGCGCGTCTCAGCAAAGTATGGTCGATAGTCTTCCGCGGTGGAACCAGATGGGCCCATCGTCATGAGCCCCATCACGCGTACGTGGCACAGCCGGCTCAGAGCCCGCATAAGAGACTCCACTTCCTCAGGGAACACGCCGGCTTTCTGCGGTTCGTGTCCGCTGTTCACTTCGATGAGCACCGGTATGCTGCGGTTCTCTGCGGCGCACACCGCCTCCATCCTCACCGCCAGATCGAGAGAGTCCACGCTCTGCACCATGTCGAAGAGACGCAAGGTGGCGGCGCGGACCGAGTGCGGGCGCAAGCGGCCGATGAAGTGACACTGCGCCGGCAGGGTGATGTGGCTGCGCATGTCGCGCGCCTCTCGAATGTGGTTCTGGCCCACCACCTGTATCCCTGCCTCCAGCGCCTGGCTCAGGTCTTCCAGACGCGCGCCTTTCGCCGCGGCAACCACCGTCACGTGCGGGGGCACCGCCTTCAGGATGCGGTGGACGCGTTCAGCTACTGAAGTCACCGTCGGAAATCTCCTTCTCTTGTGCGCAAGACCACCGAGGTGGCCGCAATCTCGCACATATTAGCAGTTGCCGGCAGTCGCGGTTGGTATAATGCGGTGGTGTCGCCCTCCGCAGTATCCGTATGCGAACGAACACGGTAGCACAACCCCTGACCGTTGATGTCGTCATTCCTGCGCTCAACGAAGCGGCCACCATTGGTGTGGTGCTGGATGAGATCCCCGTAGCTGAACTTGAAGCCGCGGGCTATCGTGTGCGGGCACTGGTCATCGACAACGGCTGCACTGACGAGACCTCGACGATCGCGGCGGGACGTGGAGCCGTGGTTATCCACGAACCTCAGCGGGGAAAGGGCAACGCAGTCCGCCGGGCATTCCGTGAGACCAGAGCCGACTTTGTGGTGATGCTGGACGGAGATGCCACCTACCCCGCGGGACACATCCCTGACATGTTGCGCGTACTGCGCGACGGCAAGGACGTCGTCATCGGCTCGCGTTTGAAGGGCACACGCGCTCCGGGGGCCATCAGCGCCGTGAATATCATCGGCAATCATCTGCTCACGTGGATCGCCTGCATCCTCTACGGCAGGAAGATAAGCGATTTGTGCACCGGCTACTGGGCCTTTCGGGGCAGCGTCCTGCCCTGCTTGAAGCTGTCGGCACGCGGCTTCAATCTCGAAGCTGAACTCTTCTCCGAAGCCGTCCGCAACCGGCTGGACCTGGGAGAGGTTCCCGTTCACTATCGCCGGCGCCCGACGCCGACGAAGTTGAGAGCGTTGCGCGACGGCGTGAGAATCGCACGGATGCTGTTGCGCAAGAGGTTCCGTTCCAATGGGTGAGCGTGGCGTTTCTGGATGTGTCGATGAAGATGCGCAATCGGCCAGGCACACCTCCATCAGTGTTATCGTCGCATGCTACTCGCTGGACCGGCTCAACGACCTGTTTGCATTGCTCCAGAGTATCGAGCTTCAGACGGAGCCGATCGATGAGCTCATCGTGGTCGTGCAACGGTCGCGCGAGCTGCTCGATGCGCTGCAGCCTGCGCTCGGTCGGCTGCAGCACTGCCGGGTGGTCGTACGCTTCCTGGCAGAGGCGGCGGGGGTTTCCCTCGCCCGCAACGCTGGTGTGGCTGAGGCCTCCTGCGATGTCGTCGCCTTCGTTGATGACGACGCGGTGCTGATGTCCGATTGGGCCGCTGCGACGCGTGCCTTCTACGAACGCTGGCCTGATGCCATCGGTGCTGCGGGCGCCATCCTGCCCCTGTGGGATAGTCCGACCATGGCCTGGTTCCCGCGAGAACTCTACTGGATGGTCTCCTGCACCTACTGGACCGCCACGTCTCCGACGCCCGTTCGGAATGGCTACGGTGCGAATATGTCCTTCCGGCGGGAGGCCTTCGATAACGGTCGCCGCTTCGATGAAACCATCGGCATTGGCGGCTGGGGAGTCTCCGGCTGGAAGGGGATGGGGGGAGAAGAGCCAGTGCTGTCGTTGCGCGTGGCCAGCGAGACGGGCAGGCCGATTCTGTATGCGCCGGATATCAGGGCAGGACACCGCGTAAAGGCGTATCGGCTCGGTCTGAAGAACCTTGCGCGCCGCGCCTACTGGGAGGGCCGTCTGAAGGCGGTGCTGTCGGGCATGTCGACCGGTGGGCCGCCGGCGCTCGATATGGAACGCAGCCTGTTGCGGCAGATGGTGCGTATCGCCGCGGCGCGCCTGGGGCGATTTCCGCGACAGCCGATTACCGCCGTGCGTCAACAGGGAGTCGTCTTGCTGCTGGTCGGCGTCGTTGCGCTGGGCTTCGCGGTGGGAGTGGTGCGTCGGGATCGTCGCTGATCGTCAGTCTACTGTGTCGTGTCTCCGCCTGAGATGAGCTGAAATGGCACGTGCTGTTCACCCGGATGCTGGCGTGGTTGGCCGACCGCCGCGCCAGACAGCTGAACGCAGCAGTATGATGAGGATTGCCATCACGCTGTGCGTCACCAGCCAGACCCATCCGATAGCGCTGAGGCCCATGTGCGGCAGCAGCGCGTAACTGGCGGCGATCAGCACCACCGTCAGCAGCGAGCGCCAGATGGCGATCTCCCGCAGGCGGCCGCGTATCCGCAGAACCGCGAAGTACGCCCGTTCGACCGTGATGGGGATTCCCGCCAGGGCGAGTATCCGCAGCAGCTCGATGGAACGCTCGGAGTAGCTGCCGCCAAATGCCAGCAACATCTTGCCGCCCAGCAGCCAGACGAACAGAATGGCCGGCAGCAGCAGGACCATGCTCATGAGCACTGAACGCTTCACGTCGCGCCCGACCTTGCGCTTGTCGTGGGAACCCTCTGCAAACAGCGATTGAGCCAGCGAGCCGGGGATGGAGAACAACAGCGTGGCGATGGCCCACGCCACGTAGAAGTACGCATTCTCTTCCGGGCCGAGCAGGTTGATGACCACCAGCGGCATGATGAATCTGGGCGCCGTGGAGATGAGTATGATGAGATAGCTCATGCCCGAGAAACCCCAGGCTCTGCGCACCAGCCTGGCCGTCAGTGAGGGTTGGGGGTGGTACCCCGGAAGCATCCGCGGCATGAAGATGGCAAGCGACGCCAGCAGACCCGCTGCGGTGGCCAGCCCCCAACTGGCCACCACTCCGAAGGCGTGGAAGTGCTGCACGAACAGCAGCGGCAGAAACAGCTTTGTAGCGCTGAATATGGCATCTTTGAGCAGCAGGTATTTCGCCTGGCGCCCGCCGATGAATCCGGATCCGGTCATGCTGAACAGGGCGGTGACTATGGCGAAGGCGATGAAAGCGGCGAGGAATAGC
>CAYNXN010000092.1:0-6147 GCA_964401175.1 uncultured Dehalococcoidales bacterium
CCTCCGAGTTGAGTGGTGGCGAGCAACAGAGAGTGGCGGTGGCACGGGCGCTGGTAAACGATCCGGCGCTCATCCTTGCCGATGAGCCGACGGGTAACCTGGACCAGGCATCGGGACGCCAGATAATGAGTTTGTTCATGGAGTTGAACGATGAGGGGCGGGCAATCGTTATGGTCACGCACAACCCGCAGCTCGCACGCTGCGCCAGGGAGATAGTGGCGCTGACGGATGGACGCATCGTGTCGCGCACCACAGTGACCCGGCGCGAGTTGCCTGCCCTGAGTACAGAGGCGGCGAGCGATGACACGGCGCCGGACGGCGTCCTCTCGCCCGTAACCTTTGCCGATAGCGATGTAAGGAGTTGATTATGACCAACAGACACGTGTTGATGCTCGCGCTCTCGCTGACGCTGGCCTTCGTGACGGCCTGCGCTCCCTCGGGCGGTGACGCCGATGGCGCCCCCGTGGCGCCGCTGCCATCGGAGCCTGAGTCGGCGCCGTCCGGTCCGGCGAGCGGAACGGTTCCCGCGACTCCCGTTTCCGCCACCGTGGCGGAGGATATCCCGGGGCTGTCTCCCCGGACCACACGGGGACACGTCTGGGCAGAGCCGACGCTCGATGGCGACGAGGTGAGGCTCTCCCGGGAGGTCGCGGCGCTTGGCGACCACGTCCACCTGGAGGTGCCTGCCGCAACTGGCGCACTTGGCTTCATCGGCTACTTCGCCGATGAGACCTTCCACCTGCGGGCGACCGTGTGTCCGAATTGCGGTGCGGAGCGGGTTGAATGGGGCGTGAGCCTGGTCGTCTGCCGTGAGTGTCAGACCACCTTCGACCTGGTGACTGGAGAGCCAGGTGGAGACAGCCGCGGCTTCCCCGCCGGCACCGTGCCGTATGAGATGACGGCCGACAGCATCGTGCTGTCGCTCTCGGACCTTGTCGAGGCGCATGCCCGCACGGCTGCGGGAGAAGAGACGCTGTTTCCCCTGCTTGAGGTGGTGGAGGATGAGGATCGTGGGGACAGGTCCTGGCCGCGCTGCTGCGGTGTGAGTTGATGATGCGACGAACAATCCCTGATGTGGACAATTGTCAAGGAGTACTGAAATGGGTTACGGCAGAGTGGTTCTGCTGCTTGCAGGTCTGACGTTGCTGCTCGGGCTCGCCGCGTGTGCGCCGCAGGAGGCGCCGTCGGGTGCGGCTCCTGCGGCGGCAAATGAGGCAGTTGCCGGGACGTGGGTGACGGTGGAGACGGACGGCGACGCCATAGCGCTCTCGCGCTCACTGGTCGAACAGAACGTCAACACCCACTTCACTCTGGAGGCGGGTGGCCGGGAACTCGCATTCATGGCCTATGTGCTGGGAGATGAATTGCTGGTGCGCGCCAACGCCTGTCCTCCCTGCCGCTCCCGGGGCTTCACCCTGGTGGGAGCTGTCCTCGACTGCGATACCTGCCACACTACGTTCGATGCCCGTGATGGCAGCGGCCTCCAGGGCGCATGCGTGGACTACCCCAAGGCGGGAGTGTCGTACCGGGTGGTTGACGACTCGGTCGTGATGACGCTGGCCGACCTGGTGCAGGCGTATGACGAGACGCTGGTCGCCGGATGAGTTGTCAGTCCCGCGCGCTTCATGTGTTCTTAACAATCGACTGCTAGCATGAAACAGGAGAGAGATCGGGATGCAGGAGGTCGATATGATAATGCAGGCGACCGGACTCTATACCGTTGGTGGGCTGATGATGATGCTCTTCCTGTCCGCCTGTGCGGCGGCAGGGAACAAGGGCGCCGAAGGACCGACGCCTTCGGTGGAGGACAATCTCGCACCCGAACGCGTGCCGGTTTCATACGGCGCTGCCGGCAGGCAAGACGACGATATCCCCGTGGCTGGCTGATCATGCGTCCGGGACGCTCCCCGTTGCGGCGCTCGCCGAGGGGGCGTCTCGGACTTCTCAGTCGTTCCTGCCTCTTTCAGACGTCGCTGACCCACTTTGAAGCCTTCCACTGTCGACGTTCCGTCGGGCCCTTGACACCCCCCTGTGCCGCGTCTATAGTCACCTCAGGTCCGCATGTCGTCGGCGCCCCAGTAGCTCCCCTGCGCGCCCGTCCCGGGCCGCGGCAGGGGCAATCTGCGGTAGCCGCTTCTTCCAGGAGACGTATCACATGATGGTGCGAGCTGCGGTCATCTGGGGAGTGATCGGCCTTGTGGCCGCGCTGGTGATCGACTTCGTCACTCCGTCCGGGGCGCACCTGTGGCTCTATGGTGGGTTCGGGATGCTCGCTGGAGGCGGCTCATGGGGGTTGCAGGAAGTGAGACGCATACCGCGGGGCGTCGTGGTGGGCGCCATCGTTGGCCTGCTGGTTGGACTGATAGATGGGACGATGATGGCGGCGGCCAACTCACCGGCCACGCTGCACCCCGCCCGGTTCATCGTTCTGAAGTACCTCGCCACCGGCGGACTCTTCGCCGGCCTCGCCGTGCTGCCATGGTCGCTCAGGGTGCTCTAGCTTCGCTCATCGCCTGAGGTCCGCGCACTCGCCACGTTGCGCACGCGTGACTGCGGAGCTGTCGAGACATGAGAGCGGGCCACCGCCGTGCTACAGCACGCCGGCGAGTACGAGAACGACCACACCGAGGAAGGCGATTCCCCCGAGGATTAGCAACCCCACCAGCACGGGATGCATCCCCGATGGCGCTGCCGGGGTCTCGCTGTCTCCGTTGTCGGGCTCGGCCGGCGGCTGCCCGCTGCTGGGAGTGGTGGGTGTGGTGGGCGCAACGCCTCTCACCGTGAAGCTCTGGCTCAGATTCTCAACGCTGACCCTGTACGTCCCGGGCTGAGATCGCACCATGGTGACACGCACCGTCGTGCTCTGTCGCGCCGCTACGTCGATGTCCTGGGCGCATTCCTGCTGCCCGTTGACCTTGACCAGCAGTGGATAGGTGTCGCGGCTGTCGCCGGTATTGGCGATGGTGATGGCGGCGGTTACCCTGCCGAACGGGGCAACTTCGGCCGGCGTGACATCGAGTTCACGGACGGTGAAGCGGGCCGGGCCCGCAACGGTGACCGGCGCCAGCAGCCCGAACGTGGTGAAGTGCTCGACATCGGAGAAGACGCAGTTGCCATCCTCGTCGACCGTGCTTGCGAGCCGCAGCCAGGCTCCCGTCGCCCTGTCGTAGTAGCCCAGGGCGAGGTCCGCTTCATCGCAGCCCTGTGGCAACTCGTCCGGGGTGTATGAGATGCCGAGGCGCAGAGACGGGGCGAACCTGGCCCCGTCGGGCAGCAGGTTGAACGCCGAGACCACGGCGCCGCCTGCGTATGGCCTGGGAGAGTGTACGCGCGAGACCGAGATGTAATCCAGCGGCTCGCCCGAGGCGTCGACGCATTGAGTGCCGGATGGAAGCGTGAGCGAGACCAGTTCCTCGATGGTGGTGGCCTCGAGCGATTCGGTCAGATGCCCGCTGTTGTCCACTGCCGGCCGGAATGTGTGACCGAGGATGGACACCGTCAGCACCCCCGGCTCGGGGATTGGGGGTGGAGGTTGCGTCGGCGTCGGCGGATCCGGCTCGTCGGGTACTGCGACGCCGATGCCGCCAAGTTCCACGTTTCGGGCGGACCCTGGAACCATACCGGTGAAGTTCAGACCATCGAGGCTCACGTACTCCAATCGCGCCACTAGCGAGTAGCTTCCTGTGGCAGCTCCCGACGGGAATGAGAGGCTCACCGATTCCTGCGCGGAGTACTCATCGCCCGCCCAGTCCGGCACGTTGGCCACCGTGACCTCGTAGCCGTCCAGCAGCGTGATCTGTTCTCCTGATGTCGCATGGTGGGCAACGATGGCAAAGCGGACCACAGCCTTTCTCACGCCCACCGGCAGGTCTTTCGTACAGCGGACCGTGGCGCCGGCGGAGAGAGAGAAGGAATCGCCCGGCTCCACCTCCTGGTGGCTGATGCTGATGTGATAGTCGAAAGAGTAGTAGTCCAGCGGGTTCAGGCTGAGCCCCAGCGCCGGGGCCGGACGGAGGACGAGGCTCCCCAGCAGCAGGAGAGAGAGGAGGGAGCCGCTCGAGAGAAGCCGAAGCCACCTGTTCATCGTTCACTCCACACGGCCACACCTGAGGAAGCCGATGATGCCGACCCGTCTCAGGATGGCCCACAGCAGTGGCACGAGTAGTATAGCACCGGCTATCTCGCTCAGGTATGCGGCCGGATCGGTCAGCAGCGTCTCGAATATGCGTGCCAGCCAGTCGGCGGAGACCGTCCCCCGCGGGATGGGGCCGGCGAAGGGCCAGAAGAAGGTTGCGGGCGTGCGCCACATCGCGTCGAGTACCAGATGCATCGCTGTCGCGTACGCCAGTACCAGCAGGTGATTCCTCTTGCCGACGTGCCATTGCAGCGCTCCCGCGATGGCGAGCGCGGTGGCAAAGCCGAGCGAGTGCGCGAACAGCCGGCCGTTGCTGAACGTCTCGGCGAAGAGGATCAGCCCCACCGGTTTATCGATCAGGTCAGGGAGCATCGAGCCGATGAGCAGCAGACGCAGGTCGACCCGGCGCGACAAGGATATCGTCGCCTGCCGCAGGCGGACTGGTGCCGAGCGTGGGGCGCTGGAGGCAGCCGACCGCTGCCTTGATATCAGTGTGTCGGCGGCGAGCGCCGCACCGAAGGTAATGCCGACGTGACCCAGTAGAAGCATTGCACCGCGGGTTTGCCCCGTTCAACGGGGTATACTAGCATGTACGCCGCAGGCATCGCCTGTGGTCGTCATCCTGATAGCACGTGAGTCACCTTTACGATGTCGCAATAGTGGGCGCCGGTCCGGCGGGCAGCTATGCAGCCTCGCTGCTGGCCGTCGCCGGTCACAGCGTGGTCTTGCTCGACAAGGTGCCCGCGGAGGCGCTCGCGCCGCGGTGTACCGGCGTCGTCGGCCTGCCCTACGTGGAACTGGTTGGCGTCGACGACGAGGTGGTGCTGACACGGGCGCGTTCCGTCACCATCCACTCGCCGTCCGGTGGGACGGCGCGGCTGGCGCTGCCTCAGGTCCAGGCGTGCGTACTTGACCGCGCCTTGCTGGAGCGGCGGTTGCGGCGAAAGGCGGTTGAAGCCGGCGCGGAGCTGCGCGACGGTGTGCTGGTCACGCGTGTCGCCCGGATGGTCGACCGTGTGGAGCTGCACGGCATGGACGGCGGAACGCCGATCCGTGTCGCCGCCCGCGGGCTGATCCTTGCCGCCGGCGTCTCGCCGGGGCTGTTGCGGCAGGCCGGGCTGACGGCGCCCAACAGATATCTGGTGGGCGCCCACGCGGAGCTGGAGATGGACGGCGTGGCTGAGACGGAGGTCTACCTGTTGCCCGACCTCGACCGCGGGGCGTTCGCCTGGCTGGTGCCGCTCGACCACCGAACGGTCAGGTTCGGGGTGCTCGCTCACCGGTCTGCGGCGGCGCTGGCGCGCCGCTTTCTGCAGCGTCCTAGCATACGGAAGCGGCTGGTGCAGCTTCCGAACGCGATTGTGCAACGTCCGGTGCCGGTATCCGTATCCCGACGCACCTGCGCATCCCGGGTGCTCTCCGTGGGGGATGCCGCCGGGCAGGTGAAGCCGACGACCGGTGGAGGGCTGTATCTCGGCGCCCTCGGGGCGATGGCCGCGGCCGATGTCCTCAGGGAGGTACTTGCACGGGACGATCTCTCCACCCGCGCGCTGAGTGACTACCAATCCCGATGGCGACCTTCGCTGGAACGTGACTTGCGGCAAGGTGCGCTGGCTCGCGCGGTCTACGACCGGCTTTCGCCGTCGCAGGTGGACCGCATTATTGCCCGTGCGGATCGCAACGGAGTGGCTGAGGCGCTGCTGCGCTCTTCATCATTCTCCTTCGATAGACACGGCGGTGTGTTGTTGCTCGGATTGATGCGCTGCCTGCCGGGACTGGTAGCGGGCCCCCGCATTAACACCCGGGAGGCGGCTCGATGATGCGCGTACCGGCTCATGTCGCCATCATCATGGATGGCAACGGCCGCTGGGCGCGGCAGCGCGGACTACCCCGGGTAGAGGGCCATCGGCAGGGCGTCAATCGCATCCATCCAGCGGCCATGGCCTGTGCCGCGCGGGGCGTGCGCTATCTCACTCTGTACGCCTTCTCCACCGAGAACTGGCGTCGGCCTC
>CAYNXN010000093.1:0-6137 GCA_964401175.1 uncultured Dehalococcoidales bacterium
GAGTCGGGGGCAGCTTGCGCACCGACGCCTCGCTGTAGTTCTTGGAGATAGAGCGATTGACCCGATTGACCGAGATACGACCTGCGGACACGATCATCTTCAGTGCGTCGTCAACCGAGATGTCGGTACGCAGGATATCCTCCTCGCGCACTATCTGAAGAAAGCCTGAGGTCGGATTGGGCGAGGTGGGGACAAAGACATTGAACAGCTTCTGACCGGAAGCATCATACTCCTCATTGGTGACGAAACCGATGGAACGGATGCCCTTGCGTGGAAACTCAATGAGCACAACCTGCATGAAGCCGGTTTCGCGCGGCGCGGCAAAGCTCTCAAGCACCTGCTTGATGCCGTTATACATGGGACGCACGATAGGGACCCTGGCGATGAGGGACTCAAGGAAGCGAACCAGACGCTGGCCTCCGAAGTATGTGGTCAGGACGCCGGCGATGTAGATGAGCAACAGCGTGATGACGAAGCCGAGACCATACAGAGGACGGCCGGCAAGACCCCGGATAATCGGTTGCAGCTGATCATCGACCCAATCAAAGAGCCACTTGAAGATGAGCAGGGTCGCCATGATCGGCACCACCACCAGGACGCCGGCGACGAAGTGGCTGCGCATTCGCAGCAGCAGGCGCCTCCAGATATCGGAATGCGTCAGACGGTCGAGACCTTTAAGGAATGGATTGGGTCGGCTGCCA
Organism: uncultured Dehalococcoidales bacterium; assembly: GCA_964401175.1. GTDB lineage: Bacteria > Chloroflexota > Dehalococcoidia > GIF9 > AB-539-J10 > SKVJ01. The sequence goes on from CAYNXN010000093.1 coordinate 702, forward strand.
CCGCTCTCGGGTGTATACATCGCGTTACTCGTAGCCGCCCCGTCACCAGGCGCCGAACGCCCGACGAACCTCAGTAGCGGCGGCAGGCTGTGGCGCCCCTCCTACCGGCGTGCCCTGCGTAATTCGAACACAACCGGATTGTCCGGGTCGGGACAGGCCACGCGAGCGGCATCCGCCTCCGGCTCCCACGGGAAGCTCGCACCGAATTGCAGTACCTGGGCGAACGGATAGACCGTGTAGAAGGCCCACGAACACATCGCGCAGGGCGTGGTCTGGCCTATGACAAACTCGTCCCCGAGGCAATGTCCCGCCTCGCAGTGCCCCTGCTGTGAAACCACTCTAGCTATCACTGCATCCATACGACACCACACCGGAATCGAACCCGGCGCGCAGCCGGTCGGCAGCGCTCACGCGGCGCCGATCTGAACGCGTGCCAATCCGCGCATCTAACTGTCTCAAGTATAAGCGGGGCGACATAGAGACGTAAAGCCCGCAGGCGGAAGAGGAGGAACGAGAGCAGGACGGGGAGGCACGAGCGCCATTGGTTTCGCAGGCGGCGGGTGGTAGAATCAGCGGCACACGTGCCACACTTCACGACAGGCGCCTCTCCGGCGGACGTTGCCACGTCCACCCAGCCGCAACGTGTAGACCATCGATTGGAGGCTCAATGAAGACAAGGCTCAAGTTCCTCGGCGCGGCCGAAAACGTCACCGGTTCCCGCTTTCTGCTGGAGACCGACGGCCACCGTTTCCTCATCGACTGCGGCATGCACCAGGAGCGCGAACTCCGCAGCCGCGATTGGGACCCGTTTCCGGTGGAGCCGTCGTCAATCGACGCGGTGCTCATCACCCATGCACACCTGGACCACTGCGGCTATCTTCCCAAGCTGGTGCGCGAAGGATTCGCCGGACCGATCTACTGTACACCCGCGTCCGCGGAGATCATGAAGATCTCCCTGCTGGATTCGGCGAACCTGCAGGAATCGGATGCGGAGCACAAGCGCCGCAGACACGAGCGCGAGGGGCGCAAGGGACCTCACCCTGAGCTGCCCCTGTATACCGTACAGGATGCAGAGAACTGCTTCCCCCGGTTCCACCCGGTCGAGATCAAGGAGACGGTACCACTCACCCGTGGCGTCTCGGCCACCTACTATGAGGCCGGCCACATCCTCGGCTCCGGCATGATCGCCATCGATGCCGCGGTGAACGGAGGAACTCGCCGCATCATCTTCACCGGAGACATCGGTCGCTGGGACAGACCTATCGTTCGAAACCCTTCGACCTTTGAACAGGCCGACTACGTGGTCATGGAGTCCACCTACGGGAACCGGGTCCACGAGGACGTCGAGACGGTCGACAATCAGCTCGAGCAGGTCATCAGGGAGACGGTGAAGGCGCGGGGCAACCTCATCGTGCCCAGCTTTGCCATTGAGCGGGCGCAGGAACTGTTGTACCACATGCGTGACCTCTTGAGCGCGGACCGGATCCCCCACATGCTGGTGTTCCTGGACAGCCCGATGGCCATCAAGGTGACCGAGGTCTTCCGCAATCATCCGGAGCTCTACGACCGCGATGCCCGGGAGGTGCTGAAGAACGGCGGGGCGCCCCTGGACTTCCCGTCTCTGGTCGCCGTGGCCACATCCGACCAATCCAAGGCCCTCAACTACCTTGGCGGCTCCGCGATGATCATCGCCGGTTCGGGCATGGTGACCGGCGGCCGCATCAAGCATCACCTGGTGAACAACATCTCACGCCCCGAGTGCACGGTTCTCTTCGTCGGTTACCAGGCGGTGGGTACGCTCGGGCGCATCATCGTGGACGGAGCGCGGGAGGTACGCATCTTCAACGAGAAGTACCCTGTTCGCGCCAGGATCGAGCAGATCCACGGCTTCTCGTCGCACGCCGACCAGAACGAACTGGTGCGCTGGCTCTCGGCCATCAAGAACACCCCCCGCAGGGTATTCGTGGTGCACGGAGAGAAGGACTCCTCCGAGGCGTTCGCGCAACTGGTGAATGACAAGTTCGGCTGGAAGGCTCAGATTCCGGGTTACCGTGATGAGGTGGTGCTGGACTAGAGATGCCCTCGCCACCGCACGCAACGCGGATCAGTGCTGACGAGCTAGAGGAGGCAGAGGTGAGCTACCCCATCAAGAAGGTGCTGACCAGCAGCAAGACGGTCGCCATCGTCGGGCTGTCCGCCAAACCCGAGCAGGACAGCTACAAGGTGGCCCGCTACTTGAGCGAGCACGGGTTTGAGATCATCCCCGTCAATCCAGGCGCGCCGGAGATCCTTGGTCGTCGGTCATACGAGAGTCTGAGAGAACTGCCGTTCGCCCCTGATGTGGTGGACATCTTCCGAAGGGCGGAGTTCGTGCCCGAGATCGTCGAGGATGCCATCGCCATCGGCGCCAGGACGGTGTGGATGCAGCTCGGCGTGGTGCACCACGAGGCGGCCACACGCGCCCGTGAGGCGGGGCTCATGGTGGTCATGGACCACTGCATGAAACGTGAGCACGAACACCTCACAGAAGCCGCCGGTGGTGCGGACGCAGCCTGACCAGTCGGCGGTGCGAGCCGGCCATGGTGCCCACAGTGTTACGGCAGCCGGCCTGTCGGCTCGTACAACGCGCGAGCCTTGATCTCCATGTCGCGCCCTCCCCAGGTGTGCTGCATCTCTTTGCGCGCATCAGCCAGGGCGGCGCTTTGCTGCCAGCTCTTGAATGTGGCCATGTCTTTGAACTCATACACCGCCAGATACGGTGGCTGAGGGGATTCCACCTCGCTTGAGAGCTTCAGACGACGAACCGAGGAGACATGGCCATCGCGTGACAGCATGGGAATGTGCACCTCGTCATACCACCTGTTGAACTCGGCCTCAAGCTTCGGCGCACAGCGCGTCCACACGAGCCACCAGACTGACTGCTTCTGTGTCATCTCTCCCTCCTGTTACCGGCGTCAATTCACCCGGGCATGCCCCGGCCAGCGCACTATAGTACAGCCACCAAGGCGCCACAGCGCAAGGGCTCACAGGCGGCGGATGGTACAATGCCACTTCGGACACGCACAGCTCCAATCACACGCCGGACGGAGGTCCCCATTGAGCCAGAGAGAACGCACCTGCCACCTCGTCGGCTGGATACTGTTCATCGTGTGCGCCGGCTTCTTCATCAGCTCGGCCGTGTTAAGTGGCGACCTGCTCTACCTGGCGGGCAGCGTCATCTTCCTCATCGCCTGTGTCGCCTTCCTGATCCCTCTGCTCTCACGGCGCGGTGTCAGGGACGACCGGCCACTCGGGGACAGGGGCCAGGAAGCGGATGTCGAGCGGTGAAGGCTGCATTCAGTACAGCTCGATGACCGCTATGCCCGCGACTATCATCATCGTCGCGAGCAGGCGCACTATCACCAGCTTGCGCCCACCACTCCAATAGAGGAAACCGGGCGCCCACCAGCTCAACACCAGCGCGAACAGGAAGACGAACAGCGGCCTGGTGCTCAGCAGCGTGGACACAAGGGAAACCGGGCCGTGCGCGAGAGCCCAGTAGGAGACGATCATCCCGACCGGAGCGATGAGCTCGTTCAGAGTCACCATACCCAGCGCCTTGCTCCGATCATGCAGTGACACGAGGCTTAGTATCACGCTACGCCTCAGGCTTATGAGGAGAAAGACGGCGCCCATGACCATCGCGCCGATCCAGAACAGGTTCCAGAACGTGATGTACTCGAGCGCCACCTTTCCCGTCACGTCCGCCACGGCGAACAGCAGGCTGGCGAGCGGGATCAGCAGGGCCCGCGGACGTCCAAGCTGCACACGCGACGGGCCGCTGTTAAGTGCGATGAGCACTCCCCCCAGGACCACGATAGCGATGGCGCCGAACTGCTGCCAGGCCAGCCGTTCGTCCAGCAGGATGAAAGCGATGATGGCCACGAACACGGGATACGTGTAGATCAGAGGTATTACGGTCGCCACTTCCCGGTGGCGCAGACCGTCCAGCAGAATGACAACGGCGCCCGTGCGGATGAGCGACGAGAGCGCCGCGATGCCGAACGCGCTCACGTCCGCGTCCGCGGGCAGAGGCATGAGGCTGGAAAGGATGACGGCATAGATGAAGTGCAGACCTCCCACCACCAGCATGAACGCCCGCATGCCGGGCAATCTCTTCGAGACGAGGTGGCTGTCAAGTATGCTCACCACAGCCATGATGGCCGCACTGAGCAAAGCAGCGTGCATCCACGTCATCTGAGCCACCTGCCTGCATACGCCGGCACGGCGGACACATACTCACATTGCTTGACGTCCAGCATCGGCACGTGACAGTATACCCGCGCGAACGACGGGACGACCAGCGCCGGCCGGCGAGACAGGATGCAACGGGTAATCGGTTGGTTCAGCAACGCGGTTGCGGTGGTCCGCCGGCACCGCAGGGCATACCTCGTTATCAACCTCGTGTACTACGGGGTGGTCCTTGGCGCGATGGTGTTCGTCAGTGCGTTTCCTGCGATCCAGCAGGCGCTTACCGAGGCCGTGGTTATCTCGTTCTCCGAGGAGCCGCTGGCGGCGGTCGTTGACGCATACGCCAGCGGCAACGTGCTCAAGGCGGCATTGCTCACCTTCGGGGTCAATCTGTTCCTGGGCGCCATCCTCGTGCTGCTGCTGCCATCGATGATTATCCCGTTCTCCGGGCTGGCTATGGGTCTCATACGGGCAATACTATGGGGGCTGCTGCTTGCGCCCACCACACTGGAGCTGCAGTTGGCGATGATTCCGCACTCACTCTGCCTGCTGCTTGAGGGGCAGGGATACATCCTGACGCTGCTGGCAGCATGGGCGCTCGGCTACGCCTTCATCTCACCTGCAAGCGCAGGCGCTGCAACGCGGCGCAGCGGCTATATGCTGGGCCTGAGACACGCCGGGCTGGTGATGCTGCTCGCGGCACTGGTGCTGGCGGTGGCAGCCCTGTACGAGGCATTCGAGGTCATCCATCTCGTCCCTCTGCTCACCGGCTGAACCCGGCGAGAGTTGTCTCAGACCCGCAACCCTGGAGCCCTTTTCGTCGTTATACCGCATAGAGACACGACTTTCCCGCGCGCTCGAACGCCCGCAGCACACGGGAAGGGAGGCGATACGTGCTGCACGAACGGAGAATCCGGATAACGACAGCCCTGGGAGTTGCCTGCGGGCTCGCCTCCTGGGCCATATGCGCTCACGGGATGGGACTCGACATGCCGTGGTCGCAGAGCATGCTCCTCGTCCTCATCAACGCACTGATGGGCTTCACCATCGGCATCAGTTCCCTGCGCATACACTGGATGACGCATGGGGCGGTCATCGGGCTGCTATTCGGCGTCGTGCTCGCGCTCTTCACCCAGAGCCACGGCCTGGGATTCTGGTGGGCGATAGTCCTCGGCCCGGTTTACGGCCTGATGATCGAGTTGTGTG
>CAYNXN010000094.1:0-6111 GCA_964401175.1 uncultured Dehalococcoidales bacterium
ACCTGGTGCGGGAGCGTCATCGCCATCGTTTCGAGTTCAACAATGACTATCGCGAGCTGCTCTCCCGCCATGGCCTGGTCCTGAGCGGCCTGTCCGAGGATGGCCGGCTGGTGGAGATCTCCGAGATATCGGGGCACCCGTGGATGCTGGGGTGCCAGTTCCATCCCGAGTTCAAGTCACGTCCAAATCGCCCACACCCGCTGTTTCGCGCCTTTGTCGGGGCTGCGCTCGACACGGTGCCTCCGGGCAGCCAGGTGCAACTGCCACTCTAGCTTGACTGAAGCCGAGCGCACAGCATACACTTTGTCCGGTCTTCGCGGTGGCGCATTCGTCTAGCGGCCCAGGACACCTCCCTCTCAAGGAGGAGATCACCGGTTCGAATCCGGTATGCGCTACCATTCTTTTTGTCAGATAGTTGAGGGGTTTCATGGCCAAGCGAGCATTCTCCGGAGCCCGTCCCACCGGCCGGCAGCACATCGGCAACTACTTTGGCCACATTATGAACCTGCTGGCCCTCCAGGAGCAGTATGAGTGCTTCGACTGCGTGGTCGACCTTCATGCGCTCACTACCGTGGAATCTACGGCCAGCCTGCAGCAGGACATCAACGACATGGTGCTTGACTGGCTCGCTGCGGGCGTCGATCCCGTCAAGAGCGTCGTGTTCGTGCAGTCACACGTGCCGGAGATCACGGAACTGCACCTGCTGCTCAGCATGGTGACTCCGCTGAACTGGCTGCTGCGTGTTCCCACATTCAAGGAGAAGGTGCGAATGCACCCGGAGAATGTGAATTATGGCCTGGTGGGCTACCCGGTGCTGATGACCTCCGACATCGTTCTCTACAAAGGCGAGGTTGTGCCGGTGGGAGAGGATCAGTTGCCGCACCTCGAACTCGCACGCGAGATAGTCAGGCGGTTCAACGCGCTGCATGGCAACGTGTTTCCAGAGCCTGAGGCGAAGCTGACCGACTTCCCGATGATCGTCGGATTGGATGGCGCCGGCAAGATGAGCAAGAGCGCGGACAATCATCTCGAGATTGCTGCGTCTCCGGAAGAGATTCGCCAGAGGATCGGCACCGCTTTCACGGACCCTGCCCGCAAGTTCCGCCGTGACCCGGGCCATCCGGAGGCATGCAACGTCCACAGGCTGCACCGGATATTTACCCCCGGCCGGGTAGAGGAGATTGGCGTGCAATGCCGTGGGGCCGGCATCGGCTGTGTCGACTGCAAGAAGCTGTTGGCGGAGTCGATCGTCGCGTACTTTGGACCGTTCAGGGAGCGCCGGCTTGAGCTGCAGTCGCGGCCTGACTACGTGCGCGACGTCATCAGGGACGGTGCGGAGCGAGCCTCGCGAGTTGCCCGGGCGACGCTGACTGAGGTCAAGGCGGCGATGAACCTGCTGCCCTAGGTTTGCTGGCGCGCATCGACTATCGCCCGCGCGGTCACCTCCGCTGCCACCCGGCATACCAGCGGACACTTGTTGTCATCGTGTCCCCCCGCGTCGAGAAAGGCCTGTCGCTCATCCTCCCGGGAGAGGTCGAAGGATCTCTTGAACAGACGTCTCTGGATGTCGCGGCACAGCGTCGTCTCCAGCGACGGTCCGAATTCGAGGCGGGTACCCAACTCTGCTTTGAACGCGTCCACCACCGGCTGAGCCAGGGCCATGGCGCGGGAGTAGGCGGCCGTGTCACTCATCTGCTCGCGACCGCACGCGATGCCGAGCGCCATGAGCGCGCCGAGAAGCGCGCCGCAGGTCTCCCCTCTACGCGCCACCCCTCCCGAGAGCACCGTCGCCGCCTTGAATGAGCTGCCGTCGCCCAGTCCCAGTGTCTCTTGCAGCGCGCCGAGCACCGCCTGCGAACAGCCGCTCAGCTTGTCGTAGTCGAGGGCTCGCTGGCCGGCCAGCGCTATCAGTTCCGCATCAGTCATTTGAGGCGCCTCCTGCAATGGTCCATGTGACGCTGTGACACAGCCAGAGCACTGCCCGAACTACAGATTCGGTCGCTGCAGGCGCCACGTGGTCGCCTGCTCGTAGGCGAATCCGGCCCGGAGCAGCAGATCTTCCCGAAAGCGGTCTGCCATCAACTGCAGTCCAACCGGGAGGCCGTCCGCGAAGCCGCAGGGAAGCGTCAACGCGGGTATTCCGGCGATATTGACGGGCAGCGTGAAGACGTCGCTCAGGTACATCTGGATCGGGTCGTCAAGCCGCGAACCCAGCGGGAACGCAACCGTGGGGGACGTGGGCATCGCCAGTACGTCATGGTCCTTGAACGCCCTGGCGAAGTCCTCGCGTATGAGGTGCCGTACCTGCTGCGCCTTGAGGTAGTAGGCGTCGTAGTAGCCGGCGGACAGGGCATAGGTGCCGAGCATGATGCGGCGCTTGACCTCCTGCCCGAATCCGGCGCCGCGAGTGGCGCTGACTGATTCCTCCGAGGTGGCCAGCCGGCGTGAGAAGCCATACTTGACCCCGTCGTAACGAGCGAGATTGGCCGACGCCTCCGAGGGTGCGATGATGTAGTACGCTGCCAGCGCATACTTCGTCGTGGGAAGCGAGAGTTCGCGGTTCACTGACGCGCCCATGCGCTCGTAAAGCGCGATTGCCTCTTCCACGCTGCGGCGCACCTCGGGCTGCATTCCCTCGATGAAGTACTCTCTGGGCACGCCAATCCTCAGCCCACGCACGTCGCCCGACAGGAACGACGTGTAGTCCGGCACGGGGGTTGGAGACGATGTCGCGTCGTGCGCACACTGCCCGGCTATGCTGTTCAGCACCAGCGCGCAGTCCTGCACATCCTTGGCAAATGGTCCGACCTGGTCGAGAGAACTGGCGAAGGCCACGAGACCATAGCGGCTCACACGGCCGTACGTGGGTTTGAGTCCCACGACGCCACAGAATCCCGCCGGTTGCCTGATGCTGCCACCGGTGTCGGTGCCGAGGGAGAACAGGGCCTCGTCTGCGGCGAGCGCGGCAGCCGAGCCGCCGCTGCTGCCGCCCGGGACGCACTCGAGGTTCCACGGGTTGTGGGTCGGGTAATACGCTGAGTGCTCGGTCGATGAACCCATGGCGAACTCATCCATGTTCGACTTGGCCAGAAGCACCGCGTGTTGCCGCAGTAGCCGATCGACTGCGGTTGCATTGTATGGAGGTATGAAGCCCTCGAGCATGCGTGAGCCACAGGTGGTCGGGATGCCTCTGGTGCAGAGAACGTCCTTGCAGATGAACGGGATTCCGGTGAGGGGGCCGTCCTCGCCTGACGCCAGGGCGCGGTCCGCCTCATCCGCCTGGCGGCTTGCGCTCTCAGCGCAGATCGCGAGCAGTGCACGGATGCGAGGCTCAAGACGCTGGATGCGGTCGAGGCAGGCGTCGGTCAACTCACGCGCCGTTACCTCGCGGCTGCGCAGCAGTCGACGCGCCTCGTGGATCGAGAGGGCGGCGAGGGCGTCAGCGCTCATGGGGCCGTTCCTTCCGCCACGGTGCTGCCATCTCCATACTACTCCAGGATCGGAGGAACGCGAAGACAGGAGTCCTCGCTGTCAGGCGCATTGGCCAGTACCTCTCCCACCGGGAGAGATTGTGCCGGGGTGTCATCTCGCAGGACGTTCTGCAGCAGGCTGGCATGCATCGCCGCCGGCACACCGGAGGTGTCCAGTTCCTCCAGAGCGCGAAAGTGATCCAGTATGACCGAGAGGTCTTCGCGGAAGCGCTCGACCTCCGCATCGGTCACTCCCAGCCGTGCCAGCCACGCGATATGGCGAACTTCTGCGGTAGACAGGGACATATCACACCACGAACCCCGGCATTGTAGCATCGACCCCGCGCACTCGCAATCCTTGCTAAGGCCGAGGGTGTGCTCGTATAATCACGCTGGTTACGCCATCAGACCGCTGTCCTCAGCAAAAGGAGTAGTGTCGTGGAATCATACTCACCTGACAAGCTGCGCAATGTTGTGCTGCTGGGCCATTACGGCTCCGGCAAGACGACCCTTTCCGAGGTCATGGCGTTCAAGTCGGGCGCCATCAAACGGCTTGGCAGCGTTGTCGACGGTACCAGTGTCTCCGACTACGATCCAAGCGAGATCGAGCGGCACATGAGCCTGAATCTCTCGCTGCTGCCGCTGGAATGGAAGGGACATAAGATCAACCTGCTCGATGCGCCCGGCTATCTGGACTTCGGCGGCGAGGTCAAGGCGGGCATTCGTGTTGCCGATGCGGCGATGATGCTGGTCTGCGCCAGCAGTTCCGTGGAGGTTGGCACCGAGCAGTGCTGGTCTTACGTGAAGGAAGCGGGTCTGCCTGCCATCGTGGTAATCAACAAGATGGATCGTGAGAATGCGGACTTCGCCAGAACCCTGGCTGATATTCAGTCCAAGCTGTCGAACCGCTGCGTTGCCGCGCAGTTGCCGGTTGGGTCGCAGGCGGATTTTCGTGGCTACGTCGATCTCGTGACCATGCGTGCCTTCATTCAGGACGCCGAACAGGATGTGCCGGCCGAGCTGAAGGATGAGGCGCTTGCCCTGCGGGACAAGCTGGTCGAGACTGTCGTGGAGGTCGATGACGACCTGATGAACAAGTACCTGGAGGGGACCGAGTTGTCCACTTCCGAGGTTGCTGAGGCGGTGCGCCGCGCCACCGCTGCCGGTGTGGCCGTGCCCGTTCTGGTAGTGTCCGCAGTCAAGGGAGTGGGCATGGAGACAGTCCTGGACACCGTATGCGCCTCATTGCCTTCTCCCGTTGAGCGTCAGGGCGGCGACCCGGCGTCCGCGCCCGGTGTAGCGCAGGCGCTCGTCTTCAAGACCACAGCCGACCCGTTCACCGGCAAGATCAGCTACTTCCGGGTCTATGCGGGAGAGATCTCCAGCAACTCTCAGGTGGTGAATGTAAACAAGGGAGCTACCGAGCGGATCGGCCAACTCTTCCTGCCCCTTGGCAAGCAGCAGATAACCGTTCCCAGGGTGACCGCAGGTGACATCGGAGCGGTGGCGAAGCTCGGCGTGACCGCCACAGGCGACACGCTTGGCGCGAAGGACCAGCCCGCTCTGACGGGCATCGTATTCCCCAAGGCAACCTACAGCATGGCGGTGCACCCTGAGTCAAAGGGCGACCTCGACAAGATGAGCACGATCCTGCCGCGGATGATCGAGGAGGATCCGTCGCTGGTGCTGCGGCGCGACCCGGACACGGGAGAGAACCTGCTGTCGGGCGTGGGTGATACCCACCTTGAGGTCGTCAAGGACAAGATGAGCCGCAAGTTCGGAGTGAAAGTGGTCCTGACGCCTCCCGCTGTGCCGTACAAGGAAACCATCACCGTTCCCACAAAGGCGGAGTACAAGCATAAGAAGCAGACGGGTGGTCATGGGCAGTACGGACACGTCTTGCTCGAGCTGCAGCCACTGCCCAAGGGCGGTGGTTTCGAGTACGAGACGCGCATCGTCGGCGGTTCCATTCCCTCGAACTTCCTGCCATCCGTTGAGAAAGGCATCAATGAGGGCAGACAGGAGGGCGTGCTCGCTGGCTTCCCGCTGGTGGACATCAAGGTCGTCCTGTATGACGGCAGCTTCCATGCCGTTGACTCCTCGGACATAGCGTTCAAGATCGCTGCCGCCCAGGCGCTGAAGAAGGGTCTGCAGCAGGGACAGCCGGTGTTGCTGGAGCCCATCATGGACTTAACCATCCGCGTGCCCGAGGGCATGACCGGCGATGTGATTGGTGACCTGAACACCAAGCGCGGCCGGGTCCTCGGCATGAATCCCGAGGGTGGCTACAACGTCATCTCGGCTCAGGCTCCGTACGCGGAGCTTTTGCGCTACGCCATCGACCTGCGCTCCATGCTGCAGGGACGGGGCGACTACGACATGGAATTCAGCCACTACGAGGAAGTGCCCGCGCACCTCAGCCAGAAGATAATTGCGAAGCAGACCCAGAAGTCCGAGTAGCCCCACGCTCTGATGAAGACGAGAAGGCTGCATGGCTGGAAGCCGTGCAGCCTTCCTCTTTGTCTGGTATGAGACCGTCAGTCCTTCAGCAGGTCGCGCAGCTTTGCGGTGAAGGCGGGGACCACCTCCTCGAATCGTCCGACCACGCCATAGGTTGCCTCGCGGAAGATGTTCGCCTCGG
>CAYNXN010000095.1:0-6055 GCA_964401175.1 uncultured Dehalococcoidales bacterium
CGTAGATCGCCTTCAGCACCAGTCTGAGGTTCCGTACCTCGGTCTCCTTGAGTACAAGGTACCAGGCGATGACGAGGGGTGACAGCACCCTCGGCGACAGCAGATCGCGCAGGGCGGCGAACTTGTGCCGTTCGATGACCTCATCGATAACGGTAACCGACTTCGTCTTGTCGTAGGCGGTGGCAACCTCGTTGGCAAGGTCGCGATACTGGGGCACGTCAATGCGGCGCGGGACATCAGGCAGCTTGTAAGGCAGCACGTCCCGCAGCATCTTCTCCTCAATGATGTAGCCGTCAGAGATGAGGTAATCGCCGGCGGCCGCACCGATACCTTCGACCACGGCGCGGCAGACGATGCCGAGGTTCGCCAGGTCGATTACCAGCCCGTACGCCTTGGCCAGATGGCTGCCCTCGCGCACCACGCGGGCAGTCTTGAGCAGTCCGTGGTAGTACTCGCTCTCGAGACGCGATTCGAGCGCAATCTTGGCCTTGGCTCCGCCAGAGGGGTCATAGGCCTTGACTGCCGGTGCGAAGTCCGCGAGGCGGCAGCGCGTGAGGATGTCAGCCACGTCCTGCACCGCTTCCGCGGCCTGCAACTCGGCGGAGAATCCACCGTCGTGTATGGTTCCCAGTGGCAGTAGTGGCGTCTTCTCTCCGGTGACGATTCCCTGGAGAGTTGCTTTCACGTTTGCCACGTCGAACTTCACAACAAAGGCTCGAGACACCTTTCGCATGTCGGCAGGCATGTACTTGAAGCCCTCGACATGGGCGATTCGCGCCGCCAGATACTCCCAGAGGGCGGCATCGATATCTTCAAAGCCACGAACGCTCACTCCCTCCAGGTAGGCTCCTATGTCCGTCTCGCGGATGATGCCAAGCGCGTCGGGCACATTTGTCACGCGCGACAGCCTGTCCATGTGGCCGCCGCTGACCATCTTCGGCTCCTCAGCTTTGAGGTAGGCCGACATATACGCGTATCTTGGATCGAGCACGATGCGCTCCTTACCTGGTTATCTTCAGAAAAGCTTCTTACTGATCTCGGGCAGCATTCTGGGTAGCAGCATCTCCAGCCTGGTGGTGTAGGTGTTGTCGACGCGAAGGGTCTTTGCCGCGTTCTCCACGAACGCGCCGCCGCTGCAATCCCATTCCGTGACGTCGGCGACCACTGTCGCCAGATGCTTGTCTGACTTCACGATCTCCTGCGCCAGCGCCACATCCTTCTTCGCCACTCCTACCGTGACCTTGTCGCTTGCTTCCAGCCCGCGGATGGCGTCATGTATCAGGAAAGAGAGCGATTCCTTCGTGGTAGCGCTCTTCTGCAGCGAGGCGCGTGCCTTCTGCACGATCTCTTCCAGAACGGCGGCCTTGGCGTTCGCCACCTTCTGGCGAGCCTGCATGGCGTTCTGAGCGGTGATGCGGGCTGCCTCTTCTTGTGCCGCCGTGAGAAGGCGCTTCTTCTCAGCCTCCAGACGCGCGTCGCGCTGCGCCCGGGCCTTATCAAGCTCCTTCCTGGCCTCTTCCTTTGCCTCGTTGACGATGGCCTCGGCGTCCTGCCTCACCTTATCAACAACGGCTTCGCTGATCTTCTGCATTTGCTCAGCTCCTTGTCTTGGCAGCGCTCCCTAGAACAGTCCCAGCATGCTGAGAGCCATGATCGTGAAGACCAGGCCAAGAACACCGAGAAGCTCCACGAACACCGCGAGCATCATCGCATTGGTGAGGATCTGTCCCTTCGTCTTCGGTAGCAGGGAGATGCCGGAGGCGCACACCGCGCCCTGGTAGGCGGCGGAGACGCATTCAGCGGCGGCCGCGATAAGTCCACACGCAAATACGGCGAAACCGGCGCCTGCGGGGTCGGCCATACTAGAGATGTTGGGGATGACCGTGGTCAGAATCAGGATGAGGATGATGAGCCCGTAGAACGTCTGCGTCATCGGCAAAGAGACGAGCACGATGACGTTTCGGAGCTGCCCCGGCTCCTCGGCGAGCGTCGAGGCCGCGGGTGCGCCGGCCCAGCCAAGGCCAATCGATGAACCGGCCAGCCCGCCGGCGAGGGCCAGTGCTCCGCCCAGCACGGCCAGTGATTCAGGACTGATTAGCATCGTACACCTCCGAATTCAGGTTTCAACCGCTTTTCTTCACTAATTAGGACGTATATTCACATCAGCCCCAGCATGCTCAGCGCCATAATGCTGAATACCAGGCCAAGCACTGCCAGAAGCTCGACGAAGACTGCAAGCATGATCGCGTTCGTCAGGTTGCGCCCGCCGGTCTTGGACAGCCCGCATATACCCGCGGCACACACTGCCCCCTGGAATGCACCGGACACGCCGAACGCTGCCGCCGCCATTATGCCGATGCCGAAGACGGCAAACCCGGCCCCGGCGGGGTCGGCCATCGCCGCCAGCGCCGGAAGCGATGTGGTAACCACGAGTATCAGGAATATGAATGCGTAGAAGGCGCGCGACATCGGCAGCGCGGCCAGGATGATAACGTTCCGCAACTGCCTGGAGTCCTGTCCCAGCATGGCCGCGCCGGCCGCGCCGGAGACGGCGATGCCAAGGGAAGAGCCGGCAAGGCCTCCCGCGAGCGCAATGCCTCCGCCCAGTGTTGCCAGTGACGCAGTGTCTATCGGCATAGTCTTCCTACTCCGTTCATGCTTTGCCCTTTACAGGCACCAGTTCACGCTTGCGCAGCCGCAGTGGGTCGTACTGCCTGCCACCGCCCTCGTAGAACTTGAACAGGAACTCCACGAAGCAGAGGCGCAGCGAATGCACAAAACACGTGACCGAACTCAGGACGAGGTTGAGCACGTGTCCGAACAGCAGAATCACCACGATGATGATGGTTCCCAGGACCATTCTGATGATGCCCGCCGGCAGCATATCGGCGATCAGTACCGACATCATGTTAAAGCAGTATGCCAGGAAATACGTCGCGAGCCCGACTCCTGCAAGTCTGGCGTACGACATCACATCGCCCAAGATGCCCGTGATGTCGAAGATCCAGAAGATGCTTCCGAGGAAGGGGCCCTTCTCCAGCAGTGAGGCGATGATGATGAGCACCACGGAGACACCCACAACATACAGCAGTATGGTGTAAGTGCTGTCCGCGAGAGGCAGGATATCCGAGCCGATGAAGTGCATCATCCACGGTATGCCTGCGATCTGCAGAATGAACAGTCCAAGCCTGCCTATGACGAGATGCTTTTGCTTCTCCCGGATGCCACGGATGAACATCAGCACGTGCCCCAGATTGACGTGTATCAGACCGACGCCAAGGGCCACCACGATGAACGTCATCGTGTCCAGATACACCGCCTGAATGGTCTGCGACAGTGCCATGCTCGGGACACCGAAGAACTTGGTGAAGAAGTCGCCGAAGTAGGTTCCCGACAGGGCGCCCACGACGATTGCGCTCCCGGCGCTCATGAACATCAGGCGCTGGAACACCTTGAATCCCTCGGTGTGAGGATCGTCCACCAGCTTGGGCAACGCGTACTTGGTAAGGAAGAGAAGCAGGAAACCGTACATGGCGTCGCCAAGCATGACGCCATAGAAGAAAGCGAACGAGTACGCGATGATGGGTGTCGGGTCCCACTCCCGGTACTTGGGAGTGCCGAACAGATTGACGATTATCTCAAACGGCTTCAGCACTTTGGCGTTTCGCAGTTTAGTGGGAGGCTGTTCGTCCCTGGTAGGTTGGCGAGTCTCGACGTAGACGTAGCCGACCTCTTCGCGCAGATCGCCGGTGGCCGACTGTACCGCGCTCTCGGGGACCCATCCCTCGATGAGCGTCACGTACTTGGCCTCACATGCCTTCTCCAGCACGCCAAGGCGCTCGTTCTCGGCGTAGAGTGCTTCGCGCAGCAGCACGAGCATCTCCAAGTTGTCAACCGTCTGCTTCTCGATGTCGCGCCGAATGACCGCGATTTCGTTGTCGATTCTGGCGGGCAACAGGCTTCCCTCTGAGGCGAAGGACTTGAGCGGGGTTGACTCATGCGGCGCGGTGAGGATGCGTCCGGCGTTATCCCCGACCCAGTTCTCGAAGGCGCTGAGCTGCCCGGTCTTGCCGACCACGAACACGTAGGTGTTCTCACCGTGGTCTACGGCCTCCCGGCTCACGGTGAGCGTGTCAAGGCTCTCGCCTACTGCCTGGAACAACTCCCTCGGGACGGCGGCAAGGCGGGAGAAGAGATGATTGCCGGTGAAACTGAGGTCAGCCAGGGTGAGGTCGGTTTCGGAGGAGAGCGTCCCGGCCACCGCAGTCAGCTCCTCCATGGCTTCTTTCTCCCGCGTGAGTTTGTCTGCCCGCTGGTGCATCGCCACGAGCTTGGTGCACACGGCCCGCGTCTCCGCGCCGATTTCAGCCAGAGGCTTGGTGTAATAAACGTCGACGTCCTGGCTCAGGCGGACCACCTGTTCGGCCGGGACGTACTTGAGCACGTCCTCGATGCCGGTGAGGAGTTCGCTGACCTCTCGACGCTCTTTCTCTATGGATTCACGGTCGATTGGCTTCAGCTCGGTGCTCTCTTCAGCGTGCAACACACCCGCTCTCTGGAGCACCTTGAGCGCCTGTGCGGCGCGGTCCCTGGACGTGACCACGCGCATGCGGCTCATGGGTTCCGGTGTATTGACGATGGCGCCCATTATGCCGTCTTCTCTCCCAGGACGATGCCAACGAGGTTCTTGGCGTACTGGTCTGTTGTACCTGCCGCTCGGGACTGGATGTCCGCAGCCCGCTTCTCCGACTCCTTCAATTCAGCAGCGGCCTTCTGCTCGGCGTCCTTCACTGTCCTGGCGCACTCCGCCTTGACGTCGTCGAGTGGCAACTCTTCAGAAGACATCTTGCGGGCATCTTCGCGCGCCTTCTGGAGGATGCCGGCCGCCTCGCTTCTGGCTTCTTCGATGACTTGCGTGGCCTTTTCCTCCATCGCCTGTACGCTACCGGTTATGTCACTGGCCATTGCACACTCCTTCGCGGTACTCTGAGCTCACAGTGAGGGAAGCAAGAAGAAGTCCAGCACACCGAAACAGCCGTTGCTGCTCGTGTGGTTGCGGACCATCCGCCTTGCGTGATACCTCATTTGCAACGTGCGCCAAAGCTAATCGACGCCGAAACTGCCTCAGTATAACACCGTCATTTTTCTTGCGGCAATGCGCCTCTGCTCCCGCCGGACACATTTCATTGACCGGCCTGTACGCCGCAGCGCATAATTGGCATCGCCATGTACGATGCGGTATCAATGGGCGAATCCATGGTTGCCTTCGAAGCACAGAGCTTCGGTCCACTGCGGGAGGCGGAGGACTTCAAGAAATGGGTGGGTGGCGCCGCCGACAACTTCATCATCACGCTGGCCCGCCTCGGTTTCCGCTGTGGCTGGTTCTCTCGGCTGGGAGAGGATGAACTGGGCCGGTTCATACATCGCTGGATACGCGGCGAAGGGGTTGACGTCTCCCGGGTGAGAATCGACTCAACTAAGCCCACAGGCCTGTTCCTTGTGGAGCGGCGTTCGCCTGAGTCGAACTTCAAGTGCTACTTCTACCGCTCCAACTCGGCGGCCACCAACCTGTGTCCCGACGATGTGGATGAGGATTACGTGGCGCAGGCGAAGGTCGTCTATCCCGAGGGCATCCTGCTCTATGCAAGCGAGTCCGCTCGTAGAGCGGTCGAGCGGCTGTTTGCCGTCGCAGTAGAACACAAGCGGACCATCATCTTCGACCCGAATCTGCGCCTCACCATGATGAGCGTCGAGGCGTCGAGGGAAATGCTCATCCCGCTGATGCAGCAGGCGACGTATGTCCTGCCCGGCGCCGATGAACTGATGAAGATTATGGACAAGCCGGACATAGAGTCGGCCGTGGCGAAGGCGCATTCGCTGGGAATCGAGAACATTGTCATCAAGGCTGGCGCGGGTGGCGCCATCCTCGCTTTGCCGGGCGAGGGGCTGCGGCATATCCCTGGATTCGAACTTAAGAAGCCGGTGAGTCCGATGGGGGCAGGCGACTGCTTTGTGGGAGGCTTCACGGCCGGGCTGCTCAAGGAGCAGTCGCTGG
>CAYNXN010000096.1:0-5880 GCA_964401175.1 uncultured Dehalococcoidales bacterium
GGGCGCAGTTCGTTGCGGCCGTTGACCTGATAGTCGAGAATCATCTCACCGATGCAGGTGACACCGGTCTCGTACATGGAATGATCAACCCACTGGCCCTTGCCTGTGCGCCGGCGATAATGCAGCGCCATCATCGCAGCGATCGCATTGTGCCAGGCAGTTGTCGTATCGATGTATGAAGGATTCACACGTACCGGCACACCACCGGCGTAGCCACACGCATTGGACATGCCACACATCGCATCGATGGCACGGGCGAACGCGCCATAGCTGCCCCAGTGCCCCTGGTGTCCGTAGCCGGAACTTGTGATCATGATGATGTCGGACTTGACCTCTCGAAGGGCGGCGTAGTCGAGGCCGAACTTCTTCAAGACGCCCGGACGCATGTTCTCCATCACGACGTCAGCCTTGGCCACCAGCTCCTTAAACAATCTCGGACCTTCGGGCTTGGTGAGATCGAGAGAGAAGCTCTTCTTGTTTCTGTACCAGGAATCGTACGTTCCGTTGTGGTCCCACCATCGTGGTCCAGGCTGTCCGTCTGGGAAGGGACCCATTGTCCAGACGATCATTCGCGTGTGTGACTGAACGCGGATGACCTCAGCGCCTAGGTCTGCCAGCGTCATCGTGGCCAATGGAAGCGCCAGAAAGTCCTCCATCGTGACGATGCGAACACCTTCGAGTGACTTTCGTTTCATTTGAGTCGCTCCGTTCATCTCCGTCATCTAAATGACCTCCAGCTCAGTGAGCCTGACGAGTCTGTCCTTGTCGTAGCCCAGTTTCTGCAGTACTTCGTGTGTGTGTTGCCCCAACAGGGGAGCAGGGCTGGTCATCTCTGCGGGTGTCTCACCCATCATGAACGGACCTCCGGGGTACTTGAGAGATCCGACCACTGGATGCTCAACCGTCTTGAAATATCCTCTCGCTGCCATCTGCGGACAGTTGAGGATGTCGCGCGGCGTCTGGGCGACCCCGAAGACAAACCGGCGCTTCTGAGCGTTGTGGAACAGTTCCAAGGCATCGAGTTCGAGTAGCCTTGTCTGCACGAGCTTATCCAGTTCTTCCTGGTGCTCCCGTCTACCCTCCGATGTAGAGAACTTCGGGTCCAGTAGCTCCGGCAGTCCAAGCAGGTCGGCGAAATCCTCAAATGGGGCACCCCCCTGCGTGGTCATGCAGATGTAACCGCCGCCCTTGCATTGAATGTAGGCGCCATCCAGAGTCGGCTCTACGCCGCGCGTAGGAATTGTGCCGCTGTAGCTGTACTGAGTCGGCTGGAACGGCGGCTGGACCGCAACCGATTCGACGATAGATACGTCGATGAACTGACCCTCTCCCGTGGACCTCTGGAACAGCAAGGCGCCCATGACCGCAATCACGCCATTCCGCGCGGCCATGAAGTTGGCCTGTCCGAGCGAATGTTGCAGCGGCTCACGGTCCGGTCGGCCACTCAGGTTCATGAAACTGCTGATGGCGTACTGCACAATATCCGCCGATTTCCAGTCGCGGTACGGACCGGTGTGACCAAAGGGCGTAATGGACAGCATTACCAGACGCGGGTTCACCTTGGACATCATTTCGTAGGTCAGTCCGATGGCTTCGCTTTCCGACGGTGAGGTGTCAACGATGAGAATGTCAGCGTCTCTGACCATACGCTGCAATATGGTCATACCTTGCGGCTTCCGATAATCCAGCGTGACTGATCTCTTGTTCGTATTCAGATAGAGAAACTGCAGACTCTTCTCGGAATCCGGAACGTCTCCAGGAAACGGTCCTCTCCTCCTGGCGACATCCCCCTTGCCTGGCCGTTCGATCTTGACTACGTCGGCGCCGTAGTCGGCGAACAGCTTTCCGGCGTAGGGGCCGGCGGTATCTTCGGCGACCTCTATGACACGTACATCACCTAACGCTCTGTCAGACACTCGAACCTCCCATTAGCTTAGTAGCTGGTGGATAGTGCGGTCTCAGATTGGACGTGCTATCCGAATTGCCGCCTGGACTCCTGGTGCCAGTTCTCCCAGGTTGCCCACAACTGAGACACCGGCTGCCGCCAGTGCCCGCTGCTTCTCGTCGGCACGACTCGCCCGGCCCGTAATGATGGCACCCGCGTGCCCCATGCGGCGGCCCGGAGGAGCAGAGGCTCCCGCGACGAAAGCCACCACCGGCTTGGTCACGTGGTCACGGATGTACTCCGCCGCCTCCTGCTCGTACGTACCACCTATCTCGCCAATCATGACGATCGCAGACGTGTCAGCATCATCCTGAAACAGCCGTAACACGTCAACGAACGTCGTGCCCGGAAGAGGGTCGCCTCCCAGACCAACGCAGGTGGATTGCCCCATGCCGTGCGCCGTCAGTTGATTCACCACCTCGTAGGTCAGTGTGCCGCTCCGAGACACGACACCGACATTCCCGGGCGAGGCAATGCTGCCTGGCATGATCCCAACTTTGCATCGCGCCAGCGGTGAGAGAACTCCCGGGCAGTTGGGTCCAATCACCCTCGTGGTCCTGCCACGGAGATGCTGGTGCCACTTCACTTCATCCAGCGCAGGGATGTGCTCGGTGATACACACCACCGTCGCAATGCCGGCGTCCGCCGCCTCCATGATCGCGTCCGATGCGAACGCGGCCGGCACGAAGATGAGACTGGTGTTTGCTGCCGTAGCGGTAACCGCCTGCTCCACGGAGTTGTACACCGGGACCGCGTCACCCCACATCGTGCCGCCTTTGCCTGGCGTGACGCCCGCAACTACTGATGTCCCGTACTCGATGCAGCGTTGCGTATGAAACGTGGCTTCCCGCCCCGTAATACCTTGCACGACTACTTTCGTGTGCCTGTCAACGAGGATCATCGGTCTTCTCCTCCTCCCCGGGCAGCTTCAACCGCCCGCTGCGCCGCCCGCCTGAGATCGGATTCGAATATGATTGGCAGGCCGGATTGCTGCAATATCTGCATCCCCTGTTCGAGATTGGTGCCGTTCATTCGCACGATGAACGGGACGCGCAGGGCGCGAGCGTTGAGCACCCGTACTATCGCGGAAGCCAACACATCGCACCGCAGAATGCCACCGAAGATATTGACCCAGGCTGAACGCACCTTGTCGTCCGAGAGCATCATCTCAAGCGCGGTGGCAAGCTGCTCTTCACTCGCCCCGCCTCCGACATCGAGAAAGTTGGCCGGCTCACCTCCCGCCCACTTGACCAGGTCCATCGTCGCCATCGCCAGTCCCGCGCCGTTGACCAGACAGCCGACCGACCCGTCCAGGCGTATATAATTGACGCCGACGTCGGCAGCCTTCGCATCGAGCGGATCTTCCTGCGACGTATCACGCCACTGCGCCAGGTCGGCGTGGCGATACAGTGCATTGTCATCGAGCGTCACCTTGGCATCCAGCGCCATGAGTCGGCCATCTCTCGTGAGCACGAGAGGATTGATTTCCACCAACGAGCAATCCTTCTCGGTGAAGAGCTTGTAGGCTCCCTGCACCAGAGTGGTCATTGTCTTGGCCGAGTCGGCTGGCAGGTTCAGGCGATAGGTGAGGTTGCGGCACTGGTAGGGTAAGACCCCGGTCAGGGGATCAATCGGCAGCTTGATTACGCGATGTGGATCGGTCTCCGCAACTTCCTCGATATCGACGCCTCCCGCGTCACTTGCGACTATCACCGGGACGCCGGCACTCGTGTCAACAAGCAGCGCGAAATACAGTTCTCTTTCGGTATCGATGGCCTCCTCTGCAAGCAGCGCGTGCACTGGCAGACCCTCAGACCCACTTTGATGCGTAACTAGTCGAGAACCCAGCAACTCGCCCGCAACCTGCACTGCTTCTTTGGCAGTATGTGCGATGCGAATTCCCCCAGCCTTTCCTCTGCCTCCAGCGTGGACCTGGGCCTTGAACACCGCCGGTAGCCCCGTGGTCTCAAGGACGGCGATTGCCTCGTCCGGCGATCTGACCGTTGTGCCCTTCGGTATGGGGACGGCATGTTCGCTAAGTAGTCGCTTGGCCTGATATTCGTGAAGCTTCATCGATTACCCCTGCGGCTCGCATTCAATGCAGCCTGTCGCTACGGCCAACAGCAATAGCAGCACTCCGAATGCCAATGCTGCGCTCCCGCACACGCGCATATATAGGATACTGGATACAGCGTTTCATGGTAGCCGGAGCAATTGCAGTTGTCAAGGGTGCCGAAGTGGCTGACCTGGAACGGGAGATTGAGGAAGCAACTGCGCACTTGTCCATGGATCACGGGGCGAGTGATTGCCTGGCACTTGCGTGGTGCAACTGCGGTGTGACTTGAGGCAGTCACCCGTATGGAGATCGAACGCAACTCCTGGTCGACTTGGATTGATGCCTGTGTATTGGCAGCGGCAACTCAAAGTAATGGCAGGGCATCTCAGCAGATCGCCGACTGCGCAGTCACGTTACGCCAACTGAAACAGTCGCGAGTTCACGTGTGGAGGTTGTTCGTTTCCTTGCCTATTGGGCAGGCGCTCTGGCATGACCAGCAATGATAGTAGTTGCCCGTCTCAAGCGCCTGCCATACTTCGCGCGTTCGGTTTGAGTAGACGAGCTGACGCACAGCCGCACCGTCTGTTGCCCCGGCGAGGTCCACCAAGAGCCGCGTGAAGGCCCGCAATCCATACGAGAAGATGTGATCCCCGCACTTCTTCTTGTCGATGCTTCCATCCGCAGCGAGAGCGCCTGCCGGACAGGAATGGATGCACTCATCGCAGTGGCGACAGGGCGACTCAGGGAGCTTCGCGCCGCATCGCAGCGGAGCTGTGGTGAGTACTCCCCCGAGACGAACGCGAGGGCCGAATTGGGGTGACAGGAACAAGCCGCTCTTGCCCCAGCCGCCCAGACCGCTCTCGACGGCGGCCTGTTTCCAGTCGATGGCTCCCACCATGCCCATCTTGCCGTCCGCCATGTCCAGTGGCAGGAACGCGGGCACCGCGATCGCGTCGTGTCCCCGGGCCTCGAGATACCTGGCAAGACTGTGGCTGATGCGGGCGACCTCTTCGTAGGTGTGGATGGTATCGTACTGCTTCACGTAGACGTCCGCCGACTCCATGGCCGTGCGTGAATGGGCAACCATAACGCAGAGCACCGACTGGCAGCCGGGCAGTATGCGCCGCAGGGTCTCCAGATTCTGTGGCAACGCATCAGGACTGCAGATGCCCAGGCCGGAGGCTCCGAGCCTGGTGGCTTCAGCTTCGAGTGATCCGACCATGTCCATGTGGCTCAACGGGCTTCCTCCAGATCTGTTCAAGGGGACGGCTTGTACACGGAGTGTGCTTTCATGCCGCCCCCTTGTATCACAATTGCGCGTGCGCAACCCGGCCCCTCGCAGCAGAGAACTGGAAGTGCCGGCACACGCTCCGCCGCCTGGACTACATTGGAGCAGTAGGGATGCAGCCAGCCTTCACCAGCGCATCGTGGGACTCCCTCGCTCCCTTGATCATGGTCCGCGCCTTCTCCTCCAGTTGTGCTGCAGTGAGCGCAACCCCGGCGATGCCCTGCTCCTGCGCCTTCAGGCCAACGGCGACCGCTTCTCTGATGAATGCCTCTGGTTCCTCCATCGTGGGTAGGATGTAGTCATCATTGATGCCTTTCTCAACGGCATAATCGGCCAGCGCTGTGGCGGCGGCGATGCACATCTCATCGGTGATGCTGCTCGCCTGCACGTCCAACACTCCGCGGAAGAGGGCCGGGAAGACGGTGGAGTTATTGACCTGATTCGGAAAGTCGGAGCGGCCCGTGGCGACGATCCGTGCACCAGCCTCCTTGGCCTCCCATGGCCAGATCTCTGGGGTCGGGTTGGCGCAGACGAAACAGATGGCATCGCTCGCCATACCCGCGATCTCCTCCTTGGAGATGACGCCAGGTC
>CAYNXN010000097.1:0-5874 GCA_964401175.1 uncultured Dehalococcoidales bacterium
GGTCAACCAGGCATGGCTCGACCTGTTCGGCTATTCAAGGGAGGAGTTGCCCGCGCTGCAGGCTGAGGGCCTCTATGTGAATCCGGAGGACCGCGTCGACTTCGCCCGCCGCATGGCCGAGGCCGGGCACGTGCAGGATGAGGTGTGGTATCGGCGCAAGGACGGCAGCAACTTTCTCTGCCAGAGGAACCAGGTCGCACTGACCGATGAAGCGGGCAACGTGATCGCCTTCCAGGGCATCAATCGCGATGTGAGTCAGCTCAGGCGGGCGGAGGCCGCGCTGCGCGAGAACGAACAGAAGTACCGCGCACTGTTCGAACAGTCTCTGGATGCCATCTACATCACCACGCCAGACGGGGCAAGCGTCGAAGCCAACCAGGCATGGCTCGACCTCTTCGGCTATGCGCGTGAGGATCTGGCAACGCTGAACGCGACCGAGATATACGCCGACCCCGTCGACCGTGAAGCGTTCGTGCAGCGCATGGAGCAGACGGGATTCGTGCGGGATGAGGTGCGCTACCGGCGCAAGGACGGAACCATATTCGACGCGGAACGCACCGTGGCGGCGCTGAAGGACCCGTCGGGACAGATGAATCTGTTTCAGGGAGTCATCCGTGACATCACCGCACGGAAACGCGCCGACGAAGCGCTGCGCCAGAGCGAACAACGCAACCGGTCCATAATCAAGGTCCTCCCGGACATCATCGTCAGGCTCAACGCCGAGGGTGGTTTTCTCGACGTCATCGCTTCTGCCTCCCATCAGCTCGCCGTTCCCCGGGACCAGATCGAGGGAAAGACGATCGCGGACATATTGCCGGCGGCCGACGCGTCCCGAGCGATGAGTGCTCTGCAAGAGGCGTTGCGGACCAATTCCCCGCAGGCGGTCGAGTACCCGCTGGAGATCAACTCTGTCGTCTCCTGGTATGAGGCGCGCTTCTCTACCGCGGGAGACAACGAGGTAGTCGCCCTGATTCGAGACGTGACCGAACGGAAGAACGCCGAGCGGTCGCTTGCCGAAGGCGAAAGGCGCTACCGTGAACTGTTCGAGCATTCCATGGATGCCATATCACTGGTCAGCCCCGGCGGGCTGCTGCTGGCGGCAAACAAGGCATGGCTCCAGTTGTTCGGCTACTCCGCAGAAGACATCGGCGTGGCCAATGTGGAGCAGGTCTACGTCGATCCGAACGACCGCACGCGACTGCTTGAAGCGCTGGCCGATAAGGGCGAACTCGTTGACGACGAGGTGCAACTGAAGCGGCGCGACGGCACGGTGATGCATTGTCTGCGAACGGTGGTGGTGCGCCGGGACGCGCAGGGCGCCATGATCGGAGATCAGAGCGTCATCCGAGACATCACCGCGCGGAAACAGGCGGAGGCGGCGCTGCGAGAGAGTGAGGAGCGCTTTCGGGCTATCTTCGAGCAGTCCATGGATGCGATCTACATCGGCAGGCTGGACGGCACCATCATCGATGTGAACCAGGCGTGGCTCAATCTCTTCGGATACTCACGCGATGAGCTGCCGCACATCAGCATGGTTGACCTCTACGTCGAACCGGCGGACCGGGCGCTCTTCTTGCGCCGGATGAAATCAGCGAGAGAGGTACACGATGAGGTCCGCTTCAAAAGGAAGGACGGCGCTGAATTCGACTGCGAGCGCACCGCGGTGGCCCGACGGGACTACGACGGCGACGTGCCCGTGTTCCAGGGCATCATGCGGGATGTGACACAGCGGAACCGCGACCGCGCCGAACTGGAGCGACTGGCGCGGTTCGATACGCTCACCGGACTCATGAACCGCCGCACCGTGATGGAGAAGCTGGACGAGTGGATCGCCCACCAGGACCGCTACGGCGGGGCGCTGAGCGTGCTGATGCTGGACCTCGACCACTTCAAGCAGGTGAACGACGTCCACGGTCATGCCGCGGGCGACACTGTGCTGGCGACATCGGCGCAGTTGCTGGTCGAGAACACACGCCGGGCGGATGCGGTCGGCCGCCATGGAGGCGAGGAATTCCTCATCATATTGCCACGAACCGACATCGCCGGAGCCAGGGTGATAGCAGAGCGCATCCGCAGCGCTGTGGAGGACACACCATTCCTCGTACAGGAAGAGGTGAGCCTCAGGGTCACCACCAGCATCGGCGTGGCCGAGCGCGGCCAGAAGGAGACGGCCAACCGGCTGCTGGCTCGAGCGGACGTCGCGCTCTATGACGCGAAGCGCTCTGGACGCAACCGCGTCGAGACCGCCCCACCACCCGTCCGCGAACAATCACCACCAACAGTGCATTGATCAGGCGCGGCGAACTCGGTAGGCAGACCTGGCGTAATTGGCAATAGTCAGCTTCATCCGGCCGGCATCACGACACGAGCCACGGTCCCGGCACCCGGCGCGCCCTGCAGGTGCAACTCGCCGTTGTAGGGCAGCAGGCGTTCCTGCATGCCGACGATGCCAAGCGAGCTGCGTTCCCCGACCTTCCGGGCATCGATGCCGCAACCGTCATCGGCCACGGTCAGCACACAGCTCCCGTCCTCTCGTTTGAGCGAGACGTCGATGCGGGTCGCGCCGGCATGCCTCACGATGTTCGTCACCAGTTCCTGAAAGACGCGAAAGAGCGCCACCGTCCTGCCGGCGTCGGCCTGCGCGAACTCACATGCGTCACCGGTGGTGAGGGTGAAATCGATGCCGGTGCGCGAACGCACCTGATCAAGCTGCCACTCGATCGCCCCGGCCAGACCAAGGTCGTCAAGCGCTCCGGGCCGAAGCTCAGACGAGATGCGGCGCACGTCGTCCGCGCCCTCGTCCAGCAGGGACTGCATCGTGTCAAGCAGAGAGGCCACGCCGGCGTCACTCTGCAGCACGATCTTCCTGAGCCGGTCCACGTCGAACTTGAGCGCCGTGAACGTCTGTCCTACCCGATCATGCAACTCCCGGGCGATGGTGGTTCGTTCGTCCTCGCGCGCTTCATCCGCCCTCCGGGCCAGCAAGCGCAGGTTCTCACGCGATTCAGCTACCTCCCGCTCCGCCTTCTTCCGTTCCGTGATGTCCATCACGCTTGCCACAGCAAACGGAGCACCGCCGGACCCTAGCCGCAAGACTTCGCCGACCACAATAACATCACGTATTGTCCCGTCCTTACGCACATACCGCTTCTCGAAAGAGTAGCTTGTAGCCGTCCCGCCGAGCCGCCGATCTATGGATTCTTGTTCGCGCGTCCAATCATCCGGGTGCGTGATATCCGCGACGGTCAGGCCGGTCAGCTCCTCCCGTGAGTAGCCGATGAGATCGAGGAAGCTGCGGTTCGCCTGAATGAGGCGTTGAGTGGACGTATCGACGAGGGCAATGCCTATCGGGCTCGATTCAAAGACGGCACGGAAACGCTCCTCGCTCTCCTGCAGTGCGCGCGCCGCCTCTCTTACCTGCGTCACATCACGAACAACGGACTGGAAGGCAATCGTAACGCCGTGTTCATCCTTCTGGGGAACCACGTTGCGTTCGCACAGGAATGCGGCGCCACCCCTCCTCCGGTACCACACCTCACCTCTGGCCACTCCGTCACGCTCCATCGTGCTGAGAAACTCTCTGCGGCCTCCCGGGTCGGCATAGAACTCCTCGATCTTGAGTCCCGGCACTTCATCACGCTTGCAGCCGAACAACGCAAGCCAGGTGTCATTCGCATCCAGCACGGTGCCCTCAAGGGAGACAACCGAGATGGCCTCGCCCAACTGCTCGAAGAGCGAGCGGTACTTTCGCTCGCTGTCGCGCAGCCGCGACTCAGCGGCAACGCGCTCGGTGACATCCTCGAACACCGTCACAAAGCGGCCCGGCTCTGACGAGTACGCCGAAACGCGGTAGTGCCTGCCCAGTCTGATGGACTGACTCTCAAACTCAACTGATTCGCCCGTCAGCGCTACCCGGCCAAACCGCTCCACCCATTGCGGCTCGGCGCCCGGCAGCACCTCGGAGAAGGTTCGTCCCACGATATCGGCCGCCCTCAGTCCGGTAAGGCGCTCAAACGCAGGGTTCACCTCGAGGAAGCGGTAGTCCGCCGGACGTCCATTCGCATCGAGGATGATCTCGTGCAGCGCAAACCCGGACAGCATCGAATCGAAGAGCCGCTTGTAGGACTGCTCGCTTCTTTCCAGGGCGGCCTCGATGCGCCGCCGTTCGGTGACATCCTGGATGGAGCACACCACGGCGGATACGGTCCCATCGGGCGACCGCAACGGAGCGGCGTTGACCGAGAGCAGGACGCGCTCGCCGGTTGGCAACTCGATCGCATGCTCCACCCCGTAGACAGCGCGCCGCTCGCGCAGCACCCGGCTCACGGGAAGCTGGTCCTCGGGAAAGGGATTGCCGGCGTAATCGACGATGCGCCATGCAGCGTCATCGAAAGTGCGCCTGGTGATCTCGTCTCGAGACAGACTGAAGAGGCGTCCCGCCTCGGCATTGGCCCGCACAACGGCTCCGGAGGCATCTACCACGGTGATGGCGATGGGACTCGAATCAACGAGTGCGTCAATAATGTCTCGTTCTCGCTTGAGATCCTCAAGAGCGGAAGCCCGCTGCGCCTCAACTTCGATGGTATGCAGAGCGTGGCCCAGATCGCCTGCCAGCTCCCCTATCAGGTCAACTTCTTCGGCGTCAGCCGCATACGCCACAGGAATGGACAGCCCCATCAGGCCGTACATTCTGTCGCCATGGGGCAGCGGTGCGAGCAACGCCGCGCGGTCGTCATACGCGGCGTAGACCGGGCAGGAGCCACATTCATCGACCGGACGGCGCACCAGGTGGACGTCACGCAGCGCCAGCGCGGCATGGGCGCACGGCGGCAGAACCCCGTCGCGCATCTGCTGCACGAACGTACTGAAGGCTTGTCCGACGCCGGCCTCGGCCGCGTCGAGCAGCGCGCCGTCAGGGGAGAGCAACGCTGCCCAGGCGCTGTGATAACCCCTCGTTTGAACCAGCACATGGCAGGCCGACTGGATCAATGCGTGCGGGCATTTCTCGCGGAAGATGAGTTGATTGACGCTGCGCACGGCCCGGAGAACCGCATTGAGCCGTTCGAGCCGCTTTCGGTCGGAGTCGTCGCCATTCTGGGACGGGCGCGCCATCGAGAAATCCTTCTTTCATTCCGCCGAAGATTCATTCAGGCGAGCACAGGCCTTGACGACTCCACATTACGTGCGCTTTCGGCAGCGTGTCAAGGTGAGACAGCGTTGTCTGCACGAAGCGGCAGGACCACCAGTACTAAGGTACCGCCACTGAGAGGCCAAGAACGAAATGCGGTGACAGTAACCCCATTTCAGCGGTTGAACGTGCCCCGGACGCCTCGCAGCACGATTCCGTTCTCGCCACTGACTCAACTGTCGAAATGAGGTTACTGTCACCGCATTTTCGCACACTTCAGCACCAACCCGGCGTTCGAGATGCTCTCTCTCCGCGACGGGTACGTTGCTGCGACGACCGGTGCCACGCGCATGGGATTCGTTGGCGCGGGGGAGGCGTTGCGTGTCTACTACACCAGCATCGCCTTCAACGTGTACTGAATACTCAACACTGTCGCGCTGCACCTCTTCAGGAGAGTAGTGTTCCGATCAAACATCCTCAGCCGTGCAACCGCATGGGCACCGCTGGCCGCCGGCGTACTGATGCTGGCGCCGTCATCGGCGGGGACTGCAGGAATGCTCTTCGCCACGGGGGCGCTGCTTCCGTGGGCGGTCTTCTCCGTGCTGGTGGTCTTGAGACTGTTGAAACTGGCGGACGCTGCGGCCAGCCCCGCTACGTGCGAGTGAGCGGCATGGTGACACGGGCCGTGGTTCCCTTCCCCGGCTCACCACAGAAGTAGAGTTCGCCGTCGTATGGCAGCAGCCTTT
>CAYNXN010000098.1:0-5809 GCA_964401175.1 uncultured Dehalococcoidales bacterium
CCACGATGTTGTACAGCCGGGGAAAGTCCTGCTTCTGCACCTTGCGCGCGTTGCCTAGGGACAGGAGGATGCTGTCGCCCTGGAACAGCGCCACCAGGTTCATCACAAGCCAGACGATGAGGGCGAGCACAATGCCACCCTCTCCCGTGCCCAGGAAGCTGTAACCCAGGGCATAGCCCAGCGCCACGAGCAGGAAGCCCATGGACATGACGATGAATCCTGAGCGAATCTGGTTCGCTCGAATCTGCTCCCACATGGTGCGATACCGTGCGTGCCGCTAGGAGAAGCTGACCTTCGGCGCCTCGCGTTCGATCTCCGTGGTGGTCTCAAAGAACTCGGCCGCCTTGAAGCCGAACATCCCGGCGATGACATTCGATGGGAATTCCTGCGTCTTGTTGTTGAAGCGCAGCACCGAGTCATTGTAGAACTGGCGCGCGAAGCCGATCTTGTTCTCCGTGGACGTGAGTTCCTCTTGCAGTGCCAGGAAGTTCTGATTGGCTTTGAGGTCCGGGTACGCCTCAGCCACGGCGAGCAGACGGCCAAGTGCCGAACTGAGTTCGCCCTCCACTTTGGCTCGCTCACCGGCACCCGCGGAGGATAGCTTCTGGGCCAGGTTGCGCGCGTTGGTGACCATCTCCAGCGTCTCGCGCTCGTGCTTGGCGTATCCCTTGACGGTCTCGACCAGGTTGGGGATCAGGTCGTAGCGCCGTTTCAACTGCACATCGATCTGCGCCCAGGCGTTCTTCACCTGGTTGCGTAACCGCACGAGACCGTTGTAGATGCCCACGATGGCCACTGCGATGATGACGACGATACCTATGATCGTTATCGGAATCCACCACATAACAATGCTCCTCACTTTCGGACGGCGCCTGGTTCTGTCGACGGCGCGGTCCCGCGCATGTCGGGTCTTGAACCGAAGGTGTCGCGCAGGTGTTCCAGGACGGGGTCGGCTTCAACGTCTCCATCCTGCGCCTGGGAGACGACCTGTTCCAGCTCTCCATGATCGAGCCAGAGGCCACCGCAGGAACGACACATGTCCGCGATCACGACGGGAGGCGATCCCAGAGAGCGTTTCTCCATCCCGGTGCGGCAGAGCGGGCATTTCAGGCGAGCCTCGCGCGTATGTGCAGGGGCGGCGTTCGCCGCAACGACCGTGGAGCCGCCGAGGCGAGCTACAACCAACTCCATCTCGCC
The DNA here is from genome assembly GCA_964401175.1 of uncultured Dehalococcoidales bacterium. Lineage (GTDB taxonomy): Bacteria > Chloroflexota > Dehalococcoidia > GIF9 > AB-539-J10 > SKVJ01. The sequence continues at coordinate 1,198 of CAYNXN010000098.1, forward strand.
ACGATCGAACCAGAGGCCCTCGCAGCAAGGACACCAGTCCAGTTCGATATCGTGGTACTCAACAACGATCAGGCTTGACTTGCAGCGCGGACAGTTCACAGCGGTCTCACCCCCGTTTGTCTGAGTGTATAGCCGAGAAGCACGAGCGTCAAGCATCGTCACCGCAAGCTGACGAAGCGTTGCGCGACCGCAATCGCTCCGTCGCAGCGTCCTGCAGTCGCCGCAGACCGCGGAGAAATGCCGGCCGGGTGTCGGCTATGAGACCGGCTTGCGTTCCAGCAACTCGATGAGCGTGTTGTCCGGTCCACGCAGGAATGAGATCCTGATGCCCGGCCGGAAGTTGGTGATGTCCTGCGTGAACTCGACACCCTTCGCCTTCAGCTCGGCCACCGCCGAATCCAGGTCATCAGTGACGATGCCCAGATGCTCCAGTCCGTAAGTGCTGCCGGCCGCGGGTGCGTCGATGGTGGGCTTCTGCGCGCGACCCTTGAAGAAGATGTTGGACCCGGCGAGGTTGACCGCCACCATGGTGGTGCCGTCAGGAGCCGTTCCCTTGCTGCTGATGGTGGCATTGAACTTATCCACGTAGAAGGCGGCCGCCTTCTCGGGATCGGGACTGATGATGTGGGCATGATCATAGCGATAGCTGACCATCTGCGTAGTCTCCTTTCGAGTGCATACTAGCTGTGGAAGAAATGGTCTGTCAACGTGTAAGATGAAGCTTTCGGCTGCTGGAGCGGTTCAGCAATTATGCCACAGTTCAGCGAGAGGTGCTATCGTGAGTGAGACAGTGCACGTAGTAGTTGTGAATGCCATCAAGCCTGAGGCGATGGACATAATACGAGGAGTATCCGACGATCTGGTGGTTGTCGATGCGGCGGACCTTGCCCGTGCTGAGCGGCGCGGTGATTTCTCCAGAGCTGCGGAACTGGACCGCGTGCTCGCCACCGCAGAAGTCGTCTACGCCCTGAAACTGCCTCCGCGCTTCGTCGAACGAGCACCGCGTTTGAGGTGGCTGCAGACGATTTCGACCGGGGTGGAGCGCATCCTCTCACCGGAACTGGCACGGGGGCCGGTTGTGGTGACCAACATGAGCGGTATCCACGAAGTGACCATGTCCGAGTTCGTGCTCATGCTGATGCTGATGTTTGTGAAAGATGCCCCGCGAGGCTTCTATCAGCAGATCGAGGGCAGATTCAAATGGTTTCCCATGGATGTGCTGCAAGGGAAGACGGTGGGCATCGTGGGTCTGGGCCGGATTGGTCGTGAGGTTGCGCGCGTGTCGAGATTCTTTGGCATGAAGGTGATTGGCACCCGTAGAAGCGCGGTGGAAGGCGCAACCGAGGAGAACGTGGACCTTGTGCTGCCGCTGGCGCGGCTGCATCAACTGCTCGCTGCGAGCGATTTCGTGGTTCTGGCGCTTCCGTTGACGAATGAGTCACGCAACCTTGTCGGCGAGCCTGAACTCCGGGCGATGAGACCTTCTGCGCGCCTGATCAACGTATCGCGCGGTGCCATCGTGGACGAACCCGTGCTGATACGTGCTCTGCAGGAGAAATGGATCGCCGGCGCCGGTCTCGATGTCTTCGTGCAGGAGCCACTCCCGGCGGACAGTCCCCTGCGCCGCATGCAGAACGTCATCTTCAGTCCTCATGTGTCGGGAGACATCGCCGAGTATGACGTGGGGGCGGCACGGCTGTTCGCGGAGAACCTGCAGCGCTACCTGGCGGGGCAGCCGCTGCTCAATGTGGTGGACAAGGAACGTGGCTACTGACGTTGAGTCTGATCTCCGCTGGAGTTCTTTGACACTCTATCGGCACGAGGGTACACTGGCAAAGCTCCTGCTGCGGCAGGGCCCTGAACATGAGGGGGTGACCATGACGAATCGAGTATCACTGACAGCGGTCAAGAACGGCGATGTGGAGGCGGCGGTCCGCGAGGCGGTTCGCCTTGCCGGTGGATTTGATGAACTCATCGGCAGCGATAGCCGGGTGCTGATCAAGCCGAACCAGTGCAAGCCGTCACCCCGCCACAGCGGGTGCATGGCGGATGGCGATGTCGTGGAGGCTGTGGCGAAGCTGGTGCTGGAACGCCGGCCCAAATCCGTGATCATCGGTGACGGCGCGATTGCCGGTTACGACTTTGGTGGGTTCAGCACCCAGGAATCCTTCGATTCCTCCGGAGTCACGGCGGCAGCGTCGCGCCTGGGAATCGAGCTGCGGAACCTGAACAAGGATGCATTCCAGGAAGTCAAGGTGTCGAACGCGCTGGTGATGGACTCAGTGCGCATCGCCCGGACGGCGCTGGAGAGCGATGTGATTATCACGGTCCCGGTGATCAAGAGCCACATTCGAACGCACGCGACACTTGGCCTGAAGAACATGAAGGGTGTGATGCCGGGTGCGGAGAAGCGAAAGAGCCATCGACTGGGCCTTGATATGGCCATCGTGGATCTGTGTACCGTGGTTCCGCCGCACTACAACATCATGGATGCCACGGTGGGAATGGAAGGGCTGTGGCAGTATCCGCAGGACACGAGGGAGATGGGTTTGATCGTTGCCGGCAGCGATCCGCTGTATGTCGATGTGGTTGGCGCGGCGTTGATGGGTATCGATCCGGCGCAGATAATGCACCTCGTATACATGGGTCAGAAGCTGGGAAAGAGAGTCGCGGTGGACGAGGTCGAGGTCGTTGGTGAGCGCCTCGAGGACCACCGGAAGGTTTTCGCCACCGGGTTTGATGTCTTTCGCTCCCGTTACCCCGAGGTGAACATAGTGCAGGGTGAGTCTGCATGCAGCGGTTGTACCAATGAACTGGTGAGCGCGATCACCTACATGAAGGAAGCCGGATATGGCGAACAGATGAAGGGACTTACCGTAGTGATCGGAGATGCGGCCGAAGCAGGGGCCAGTGAGAAGGTGGTGGCGCTCGGCAAGTGCGCGGCCGACCTCAAGGGAGTGGATGCCCATGTCCCCGGTTGCCCGCCGAAGGAGGCGGAGATGGTTCGTGCAATTGCCCAGGTGTGCGGTGCGGACGCCGACGCGGTAATCGCCACTATGGATGCCGCCCGCAAGAAGCTCTGGGATGCATCCAGTGGCGCCCTGGAACGATAACGGACGAGCGGAGGAAGCATGAAAGCAGCGTACTACGAAGGCAGCAAACGATTCTCGGTCGGCGAATCTGAGATCGTGCCTCCCGGTGAGGGACAGGTGCGTATGAAGGTCGCGTATGCGGGAGTCTGTGGCACGGATGTACATATCTTCCTGGGACACATGGACCATCGGCTGACGCCGCCCCAGGTGGTGGGTCATGAGGCCGTCGGTACCGTTGTTGAAGTGGGCAAAGGCGTGGTTGATTTCAAGGCTGGCGACAAGGTGGTATTGCGGCCGACGGATGCATGCGGGAAGTGTCCTTCCTGCGAAAGAGGGCATATCAATATCTGCCCCACGCTGAACTTCATCGGCATAACTTCTCCCGGCGCGTTCCAGGGGTCGTGGACGGTTCCGGCACGGCTGCTGCACAAGCTGCCGGATGACATCAACCTGGTGCATGCGGCGCTGGTCGAGCCGCTCGCGGTCGCGGCCCACGACGTGCGCTATGGCGAGCTGATCGAGAACGACTTCTGTGTCGTGCTGGGCGCCGGGCCCATCGGGATGCTGGAAGCGCTGGTGTGCCGCGAGAAGGGGGCGCGCGTGGTCATTTCGGAGGTCAACGCGGCCCGCGTCAAGCTCGCCAGGGAGCTGGGTTTCGAGGTGGTGAACCCGGCCGAGGAAGACCTCGTGAAGTACGTGTTTGAGCAGACTGATGGCGCCGGCGCAGATGTGGTCTTCGAGGTGACGGGAACCCAGGCAGGCGCGGAGATGATGACGAAGCTCCCGCGTACTTGCGGCCGGATCGTCATCGTGGCCATATTCGCCGAACCGATGATGGTGGACCTGCGCACCATCCTCTGGCGTGAGTACACGGTAATCGGGGCCCGCAACTACCTCAAGGAAGACTTTGATGAGGCTATTCGCCTGGTGGTTGAGGGCAACCTGCCACTCGACAAGATTGTGTCAGACATACGGCCGGTTGACAGGGTGCAGGAGACCTTTGAGGACATCGTGGGCGGAAAGGCCAATTTCATGAAGGTGTTGATAGACACCTCGGCGGAATAGCGGCGAATCAGCCGATGTTAGAGGCGCGCCTGATGGTGCTTCGCGGCGGTGTGCGGATGCCGGTTGAGGGCGCGCCTCATGCTGTCACGCCACCGCCCGGTGCTAATACAGTTCGCCAAGAATCGCTGCGGTGAGAGATACGGCGAGAGCCGAATAGAGCAGCACTGCGACCAGGAGATCAGCGCCCCGCAGTCGACGGCGAACGACAGCGACCACGGTTGCGATGATGAGGATGCATCGGCCGATTAGCACAGCCAGGATTCTCACCGTGAACTCCTCCGCTCTGATGAAGAAGGGGAGTTGCAGCGGTGCGGCCAGAGTGCTCAGTGGCGAAAGGTAGAGCACCCGCAGTCCCGACCACTGGTCCGGCCACAGCAAGCCCGCTTTCACCTGGCGTACATAGACCTGTGGCAAGTCGAAGAACAGATACTGCTCGCCATAGAACACTTCGGGCG
>CAYNXN010000099.1:0-5784 GCA_964401175.1 uncultured Dehalococcoidales bacterium
CGCTCGACCGGGGTGCTGATGACTACCTGGCCAAGCCGTTCGGGGTCGGCGAGCTTGCTGCCCGTTTGAGGGTGGCGCTGCGGCGCCGCGCACTGGCCGAAGTCACACCGGAGGGGGGCAGAAGTGTCTTTCAATCCGATGATCTCTGCGTAGACACGCAGGCACGGAGGGTTTTCGTGGCGGGAGAAGAGGTGCACCTCACGCCGATCGAATACCGTCTGCTTGTGGCGCTGGTATCGCATGTGGGCAAGATACTGACGCACCGCTTTCTGCTTCGTGAAGTGTGGGGACCGGCCTATTCCGAGGAGGTACACCAACTGCGAGTGCACATGGCTAACCTGCGCCAGAAAATCGAGACTGAGCCCGCTCGCCCCCGACACATCCTGACCGAGCAGGGAGTGGGATACCGATTCAGGGAAGACAGCTAGCGTCGCTACCTGCATTCTCGCCCCATGGCTCCCCTGCAGTGCGCGTTGGAGAAGAATCGGCCGGCCTCGCCCGCGCCGGCACCCAGGGACCTACCTCTTGATGCAGCCTTCCAGCAGCGCAACCGGGAACTGCCGCAGTAGCTCGGCCAGGTTCAGCACACCGTCAACCGCACTCACGCAGGCTCCGGTAAAGACGTCTTCGTATTCCTGCGGGCTGCCCGGAGGCAGCGCAATCTCAGTGGTACCCCAGGCTGTCGCGCCGAGTGGCAGACGCCGCTCCCCGGCGAGGTTGAGGCTTCTCACTGGCGCGACGGCGACGACGCAGTCGCTCTTGTGCCTGCGCATGAAGGCGCACGCGTGCGGTCCTTTAGTGCCCCGGCACGTGAGCGGCACATACTCGCCTGCCTGAAAGACATGCGCGAGATGCTGCCTGAGCTTCAGCGCCTGCGTGGTGACGTAGAGCTTGGCGCGCTCGTCCGGCCACCGTGCCACCAGTTCCCGGGCCAGTTGCTGCCGGTCCACTGCGTGGACGTGCAACTGCTGCAGCAGCGCGTGCCGCCGTTCATAGTCGACCGGCCGGCGGTTATCAGGGTCCACCAGGCTGAGGTCGAGCAGCTCGGCGCCCTGGTACAGGTCGGGAATCCCCGGGCTGGCGATCTTCAACAGGGACTGCACCAGTGAGTTCACCAGGCCATGGAAGCGCAGAGTGCCGATGAGTTCGCCGAAGCAATCACCAAAGCGCGTTGCGGTCTCATCTGAGACGGCATACTGGACCAGGGCGCCGAGCGCACGTTCGTACTCCTCGTCGGGCTCAAGCCAGGACGAGCGCGTCTTCGCCTCGCGGGCGACCTTGATCATGTACTGCTCCAGCCGCCCTGCAAATGCATCGGGGGCCTCGTTCTCCGGCCATGCGCCGACGATGGTCTGCAGCAGGAACAGATGTGTCGAGGCATCGACCGCCCGCACCACCTCACCTGCCATTTCGTCCGCCGCAAGTAAGGCAAACCATCGGTCGACGGCGGCGGTCCACTCCTGGGACATCTCCGAGAGCACCGCAAGTCGTGCGCGGACGTCCTCTCCTCGCTTGGTGTCATGCGTCGCCGTGCAGTTCATGGTATGGGGCCAATCAGCGCAGCGCAGCGAATTCCAGTTGTGGAACTGTTCGGGCGTGGTTGGTGCGAGCGTTTCGGGAGCGCCGACATCGTTAAGCGCGATGAAGGCGCCGTCCTGATACAGCGTCGTGTCCTCGAACCCTTTGGCCATCGCCGCTCCGCTGAGTTGCTGCCAGCGCAGCAGAAACTCCTGCACGGCCTGTCGCACCCGGGTTGGAGCGGACCGCGGGATATCCAGGTTGAGCGCACGCTCGACCACTTCAAATGCCACGTCGTCAGTGTCGCGGGTGAGGTGACTCGCAGCTTGGGACAGGGCACGTTCGATGTGCCGGCGGTCCTGTGGCGAGAATCCGCTGCGTGCCGTGAAGTAGGTGCGATACACGGGCAAAGCAGCCGTGACGTCGATGATTGCGCGGGACAGCCGGGCGTTGGTGAGCTCGTACATGGGATAGAGCCACTCGGCCGCCGGCATCAGGGCGGAGGCCAGCCGGGCAAGCTCAGGCCGGAAGGACTGCTCGAGGACCCTTCGCTTATTGGCAATTGTCAATTTGCCACGTACGCTTCGCGTCTTCGTCGTTTCTCGGTAGTGCCGTTGCAGTGTCTTCAGCCCCGGCGCGTCGATGAAGAGGCCGGTGACTTCGGTCAGGAAGTCGTAGCCGGTGGTGCCTTCAACCGGCCACTTGTCTGGCAGCGTCTCGCCGATGGCCAGGATCTTCTCGACCACCACATAGGGGGTGTGGCCGGGGCGCTCGCACATGGCGCTAACCGGGATCGAGCGGAGCCGCTTGAGGTAGATGAGCGGCTCTCGCAACCCGTCCACGTGGTCGACCCGGAAGCCACAGACCGGGCTTGAGGCCGCAAGTTCACGCAGAAGTGCATGGGTCAACTCGTACACAGAGGAGTCCTCGATGCGTACGCCGGCGAGGTCGTTGATATCGAAGAAGCGGCGGTAGTTCACGTGGTGACGTCCCGTCTTCCAGTATTCCAGCGTGTAGTGCTGCTCCTGCAACAGCCGCTGCAACCCGTCGTGCGTCAGCGTGGACGCGGCGTCGCGCACCAGTGCACCGAGAGCGGCATGCGCTCTGTCAGGCTCCGCGGCGCCCACGTCCAGTAAACCGAGCAGTTGCCGCTTGATGGACAGTCGCACGTCGTAGAGCAGGTCGGGTCGACTCACCGGCAGCTCCCTCACGCTGTGCAACGCTGCGGCCGCGCGTGTGAGCCGTACGAATTCCGGAGGCAGGGAGCCTGCATGCGTGGCGGCGACTGGTGAGAGCACGTGCCGGTACGAGCGCACATCGAGGGGCAATTGGAGTTCGCCGTATGTGAGCACAAGTCCGAAAGCTGACAGGTCGACCGACAACCGGCCGTTGGCAATCGCCTCACCCAGGCTCTCGGCCAGGACGGGCAGCAGCACCCTGTTTCTGAGGCGGGCCTCACCCGGCTCCCAGTTGATATCGAACACCCCTGCGAAGGGAGACAACCTGCCGTGCTCGAGCACGTCGCGCCACCAGGGGTTGACGGTGCTGGCGGCCATGTGGTTGGGCACGATGTCGAGCAGGAGATTCATCCAATGCTCTCGGGCGGCGTGTGCCAGTGCTGTCCACCCGGACATGCCGCCGAGGTCGTCGCTCAGACGCGTGGGGTCCACCGTGTCGTATCCATGAGTGCTGCCCGGGACGGCCTGCAGCACGGGGCTGCAGTACACGGTGGATATGCCCAGGGACGCCAGGTACGGCACCAGAGCGGCACACTGGGAGAAGGTGAACTCGCGTGTCAGTTGAATCCGATAGGTCGCAAGAGGGACGAATGGCCTCACGGTTGCTCCGGGCGTACCTTCAACTGGACGCCGAGCGCATCGAACTTGAGCAGCCATTCCCTGGCGCGCTCGTCGCCGCCATCCGCCCGCTCCTTTCGTTCGTCTCTGGCCGTGAGCACCATGCGGTAGTACAGCGTCTGTACCTGACCGAGGTCGACCGGGAATGGCAGCCTGCGGCTGAGGTCCACCGCCATCGTGAGCTGCTCGAGGCGCGTCTCGTCGTCGGGATCATCGAACACCTCGCGCATCATACGCGTCAGCGTGTGCTGCAGCAGATAGCCATGACCTTCGGCATCAAGCTCCGAATTCCAGATGCGCCCGTTGGCCACGAGGTTCTCAATGCGCCCCGTGTCGAGGTCGTCGGCCATGAGCGCGCGCCGCAGGTCCGTGTTCAGGATGAACTCGGCAGCGTCTTTGAATGCCTTGGGCAGCGGGTTGCCCATCTCGGTGAGAAAGCGCATCGGCGGATACTGGTGCTCGTACAGTTGCCGGAACACATGCTCGATCTCAGAGAGCGTCCCCTCGAGGATGTATCCCATCACCTTGCGCTGTTCGTCGCGGAAGAGCGATTTCAGAGAGTAGGTCGAAGAACCGAAGTGCCGGTCCAGACTGCGGACAACCTCGGTGAAGTCGGCCGCCTCGAATACCCTGGAAAGGTCGTCGACCATGGCTGAATAGGACTCTTCATCCCGGAAGTATCGCACGCCTGCGTTCAGATTGTGCTCGCCAAAGTAGAGAACACCGAAGGTGAAGACGCGCGACTCCGTGGTGATCTCGGAACTCAAACGTATCCGGCCGAGAGCCAGTCGCGCCCTGCCCATCTCTTTCATCCGGAAGTCCTGAACCTCAACCGGATAGCAGAACAGCTTGATATCCTCTTCGTACGATTCAAATACCGAGCTGACGGCGAAATGGGCGGCTATCGCCGAGAGCTCAACGGTGGCCGGCCGCACGAAGCGCTCGTAGATGCGGCGCCCGTCGCCATGTTCAGCGAGGTTGGATCTGGCCAGGGCGAGCCGCTCGAGGAACTGGCGCTCGATCGCATCGCCGAACAGCTCCTGTGCAAGCTGGGCCACACGGCCGGCGTACTGCATCACCTGCACGGTTTCGATGCGGGAGATCTCATCGAAGAACCAACCGCAACTGGTGTACATCAGCATGGCGTGGCGCTCAAGCTCCAGGAGCTTCAGCAGCGTGACCCGCTCGTTGTCTTGCCACTCTGCGTCGCGATAGCGTTGCAGAAACGCCGTCACATTACCGGGAGAGCGGTCGAGGATGAGGCTTATGTAGTCGTCACGCATCTGCCATGGGTCGTCAACGTAGCGTCGCGCCTGGTCTTCATACGCCACCGCGGTGGTGTCTCTCAACCAGTCGAGCGCCTCCCGGAGCGGTCCACGCCAGGCCTGGTTCCATCCCCGTCCCTCGCCCGTATTGCAGCCGCAGTCGCTGCGCCACCGCTCCACTCCGTGGACGCAGCTCCATGAGCTGTGCTCCACAATTTCAACCTCGTGAGTGGGAGGGTTGAGCGAGAGGTACTCACCGTAGTTGGTTATGCGAGCGAGGCCGTTGCATTCGATGTGGTGCAGCGCGTAGGAGAGCGCCATCTCTCCGAAGCGGTGGTGGTGACCGAAGGTCTCTCCGTCCACCGCGACATGAACCAGCTGAGCGGCGTCGCCGCCATCGTGGAAGGCTGCTGTCAGTCTGCCGGCGAAGCCTTCCCCGCTGGAGAGGATGCCTTCGAAGGCTACGGCCCGGGCGATGGGGCCGTCGTAGAAGAAGAGGTCGATGGTCCGGCCGGATGGCAGATTCTGCCTGTAGGCGGTGGTGGTGTCTATTCTCTCGCCGCTCACGTCGACCCATTCGCTGGCTCCCACAGGCCTGACGCGTGCCGCCTGGCGTGGCGCCAGAACGGTGAAACGGATGCCGTGCTCCGCCAGTATCTCGAGCGTCTCGAGATCGACGGCGGTCTCGGGCAGCCACATTCCCTCAGGCTGACGGCCGAAGCGGTGCTGGAAGTCGGCCACGCCCCAGCGCACCTGCGTGACCCTGTCCCTGTGGTTGGCCAGTGGCATGATCATGTGATTGTGTGCTTGAGCGAGGGCGGAGCCATGTCCGGAGAAGCGCTCCATGCTGCTGCGGTCGGCGCGCAGGATAGCCTGGTACGTCGCCGGAGCGGTCCTCTCCATCCACGAGAGGAGCGTGGGGCCGAAGTTGAAGCTCATTCGCGAGTAGTTGTTGACGATGTGCGTGATAAAGCAATCGTGGTCCAGTATCCTCGCCTCGGCATTGGGCGTGTAGCACTCCGCCGTGATTCGCTCGTTCCAGTCGTGGTACGGGTACGCCGAGTCCTGTATCTCGATCTGTTCCAGCCAGGCGTTCTCTCGGGGCGGCTGATAGAAGTGTCCGTGGATGCATACATAACGTTCCA
>CAYNXN010000100.1:0-5758 GCA_964401175.1 uncultured Dehalococcoidales bacterium
GGTGGACGAAGTGTACACGCAGTACATGGACTACGGCAGGCAGATCAAGGATTACGTGGTGGATGCGTTGCCGTTGATACATGACGCAATGGCGCGTGGCGATACCATCATGCTGGAGGGAGCCCAGGGCGCCCTGCTGGACACCGATTTCGGGACGTACCCGTACGTGACCTCGTCCTCTCCTCTGGCCGGAGGCGCCACGGTGGGTAGCGGGATCGGTCCGACGCATATCGATCGCGTGCTTGGGGTGTACAAAGCCTACTCCACGCGCGTGGGCGGCGGCCCCATGCCGACCGAACTGCACGGGGAGATGGGTGACTTCATCCGCGAGAAGGCGGGGGAATATGGCGCCACAACCGGGCGACCACGGCGCTGCGGCTGGTTCGATGGAGTTGCAGGAAGGTTCAGCGCCCGCATCAACGGCATGACGGATGTTGCCTTGACCCATCTGGACATCTTCGATGGCTTCGACTGCATCAAGGTCTGTGTCGGCTACAACATCGATGGTCACTACTCCGAGGATTTCCCGACTGCGGCCGAGACCCTGGAACGGTGCGAGCCACTGTACGAGGAGTTGCCCGGGTGGCAGGAGTGCACCGAGGACATCGCCGGATTCGACGAGTTGCCGCGGAATGCGCAGCGCTATGTGCAGGCGATCGAGAAGGTGCTCAGGTGCCGCGTCTCTCTGGTCTCGATGGGACCGAAGCGCGAGCAGATCATCGAAGTGCATCCGTGAGGCGCCGCCCGTAGCGCCATCGGCCTCACGCCCCCACGCACCCGGAAGCTCTACTCGGGCATCGGCAGGTCGATCTTGAACTGCTTCAACGCAGCAAGAATCTCGGATGACGTCTTCTCGTCCGGCTCGCACAGTGGCAATCGCGTCGGCCCCACTCGAAAGCCAAGGTGGTTCATCGCGAGCTTCAGTGGAATCGGATTGGCCACCTTGAACATCGCATCCACCAATGGCAACAGGTGGCGATGGATGGCCGCAGCCTCTGCGTTATTGCCGGCGAGCAGGAGCTGCATCATCTCCCTGGTTTGCAGGCCAACCAGGTGGGTGATGACGCCAACAACCCCGTACCCTCCCAGCGCCAAGAGATGGAGCGTATCTCCATCGTTGCCGCTGTAGACAAGGAAGTCCGGGGACACTCCCTGGATGATCTCCGATATCTGGTGGAAGTTGGCGCTGGCCTCCTTCACTCCGACGATATTGTCGACTTCGCTCAATCGGATGACGGTATCCGCGGAGAGATTGCTGGAGGTCCGGGACGGTACGTTGTACATGATGCAGGGGAGGCTGCAGGAGTCTGCGATGGCCTTGAAATGCCGGTACATCCCCTCCTGGGTGGGACGATTGTAGTACGGTACCACAAGCAAGCAGCCGTCCACGCCAAGCCGCTCTGCCTCTGCGGTGAGTTCGATGCTCTCCCGGGTGCTGTAGTTGCCCGTACCGGCAATCACAGCGCCGGCGCCGGCCAGTTCCTGCTTCACTTCGGCAAACAGCCGCAGCTTCTCATCGATGCTGAGCGTGGGTGATTCACCAGTGGTGCCGGACACAACCAGACCATCGCTGCCGGATTGAATCAGTGCACGCGCCAGCTTTCGCGCCTGAGCGTAATCAACATTGCCGTCTGCATCGAAGGGCGTGACCATGGCGGTCAACAGTCTGCCAAACTTGGTCATTTCAGGTTCTCCTCCTCTTGGGCACGATCCAGTCCCGCCGCAAGCCCTCTTCGACAATCTGGATCGCGTTGAGCGCACTCCCCTTGCGCAGATTGTCACACACGATCCACAGGGAGAGACAATTGGAGCGAGACGCATCTCTGCGGATGCGACCGACGAATACATGGTTCAAACCACTGGCCGCCCATGGCTGTGGATAGAAGCTGACCGTCGGGTCATCAAGTATCCGCACTCCTGGAGCCTGGGCCAGCGCCTTTCGGGCTTCCTCGGGGGTGATGGCCGACTCAAACTCCACGTTGACCGACTGACTCTGCCCGAAGTAGACCGGAACGCGAACACACGTGGGAGAGACAGCAACAGACTCGTCGTGCAGGATCCGCCGTGTCTCCTCGACGATGCGCCATTCTTCCTTGGTGTACCCATTGTCCAGGAACACATCTATCTCGGGCAGCACGTTGAATGCTATCTGATGCGAATAGAGGTGAGGGCATACGCGCCGTCCCTCGAGCACTCTCTTCGCCTGGGCGGTCAACTCCTTCAGCGCTGCCGCCGTGCCGCTGCACGAGACCGGCTGATAGGTGCTCACCACGATGCGCCGAATCCGGTTCACCAGATGCAGCGGGTACAACGCTACCAGCAACTGGATGGTGGAGCTGCTCGGATTGCCAACAACTCCGCGATGCAGCGATATCTCATCCGCGTTGACCTCAGGGACAACAAGCGGAACGCCACTCTCGGACACGGTCGCCCCGCTGTGGTCTATGACCACAGCTCCCGACTGTACGGCGGCAGGCAGGAGGCGGCGGCTCGCATCGGGACTGTCGCAGAAGAAGGCCACATCCACAGCGCGAAATGCATCGGCTGAGGTTTCCTCGACTTCGAGCCGCTGGTGCCGGAAGAAGTACTCTCCACCCGGCCTGCGGTCGGCGTCGAAGAGCCGAACCGACGACGCAGGGAACTGGCGCTCCTCAAGTATCTTGAGCAGCTCCTGACCAATCAGTCCCTCGGCGCCAACAATCGCGACATCCACTGAATCCATGTGACTCACAGGCCCATAAGCTTATCAAGTCCAACAACCAATCCTCGAGTCTTCACGACCTGTTTCACCGCCAGAATCACACCGGGCATGTAAGATTCCCGGCTGGTGGCATCGTGGCGCAAGAGAAGAGTCTGGCCTTGACCACCGAAGATTACCTCCTGGGCCGCCATCACGCCGGGCAGGCGGACGCTGTGTATGGCCAGACCGTCGAGTTCTCCTCCCCTGGTGCCGGGGAGCACTTCCTTCTCAGTCTGCGGATGCACAAATGCACTGCCACGAGCCCGGCCCATCAGTCGCGCTGTAGCCAGCGCCGTGCCGGACGGAGCATCCAGCTTCTTGTCATGATGCATCTCGATGATCTCCGCATTTGCAAAGAAACGGGAGGCGATCTGCGCCAGATGCATGAGCAGGACCGCACCGAGTGAGAAGTTGGCGGCAACGACGGCTGCCACACCGTGGGATTCACAGAGCTGCCGTATCTCATCGACGTCCGCGTCCGAGAGTCCCGTAGTCCCGGTGACGAGACTGACCTTGTGAGCAAGCGCGGTGCGGGCTGCCTCCATGGCGATCGGCGCACGGGTGAAATCGACTACGACGCGAGGGCCCGTCTTCTCGATGAGCGAGCCCAGATCCGAGGAGAGCGGAATGAGGTCGGGATACTCCGGGACAGGGAGATACGGCTGCGGCGCGTTGCACTCGGCTGCCCCGACCAAGCGCAACTCGGGGTCGGCAAGGACAGCCCTGACCACCTCCTGCCCCATCCGGCCCAGGGCGCCATTGACAATTACACGAGTAGGCACTCTGACCTCCTCCAGCGCCACTCTTCTGCAACTGCCCACAAAGGACAGCTCGCCAGTGGCCGTCTCTAGTAACGCCTCGGCCCGCCCTGCCTGGGACGCTGATTGGGCGGTCCCTGCCGGGGGGGTCTCGATGGCGCAGGTCTGGACTGCCTAGGCTCGTAGTCGTCCGAGTCTGCCGCAAACACCGCGCGACGCGAGAGGTTGATTCTGCCCAGGCTGTCAATCTCAATGACCTTGACGGTCACCTCATCGCCAAGCTGCACCTCGTCCTGTACCGTCGGGACTCTGTGAGCCGCCAGTTCACTGATGTGTACCAGCCCTTCCTTGCCGGGCAGTATCTCTACCATGGCGCCAAAGTCGAGTATCCGCGTAACCTTACCGGTGTAGATATCTCCGACCTTGGCCTCGCGCGTGAGGTCCTCAATCATCTTGACGGCGCGGCGGGTGCACTCCTCGTTCGCAGAACCGATCATCACGCGGCCGTCGTTCTTGACGTCGATCGTGGTCTTTGTCTCCTCGATGATAGCCCGGATGTTGCGTCCGCCAGGGCCTATGAGAGCGCCAATCTTCTCCACATCGATCTTGAGCTCGATGACGCGAGGTGCATAGGGGCTGAGTTCAGGCCTGCTGCTGCTGATCGTCTCAGCCATCTTCGCCAGAATGGTCAGCCTCGCCTGTCGAGCCTGCGACAATGCCTCCGAGAGTAGATTCGGCTTGATGCCCTGCATCTTGATGTCGAGCTGCAGCGCGGTGATGCCCTGCTCGGTTCCAGCGACCTTGAAGTCCATGTCACCAAGCGCATCCTCCATGCCCTCGATGTCCGTGAGCACAACATGCGCGTCATCCGCCCCCGTGATCACACCCATCGCGATGCCTGCAACAGGCGCCTTGATGGGCACACCCGCATCCATGAGGGAGAGAGTGGAGCCGCAGACGCTCGCCATCGAGGAGCTGCCGTTCGAACTGAGTATCTCAGAGACCAGCCGAATAGTGTAGGGGAACTCCTCTTCGGACGGAATCACGGGCAAAAGTGCACGTTCAGCCAACGCCCCATGGCCGATCTCACGCCTGCCGGGCATACGCAGCCGGCGGACCTCGCCCGTGGCAAAGCCGGGGAAGTTGTAGTGGTGCATGTAGCGTTTGGTCTCGGCGAGCCCGAGTCCGTCCAGCAACTGTTCCTGTCGCTCAGACCCAAGTGTCGTGATGGTCAGCGCCTGAGTCTGACCTCTCGTGAACAAACCAGAGCCGTGCGTGCAGGGGAGTACGCCCACCTCGGTCGAGATCGGGCGTATCTCGTCGTAGCGACGCCCGTCCACGTGTTTCCGTGTGCGCATGATGTACTCGCGCACGTGCTTGCGTAGCTGAGCATCATAGACGTACGACACTTCTTCATCAGGGTACTTGTCAGCCCAGGGAGCCACCGCCTCGGCCCGCAAGGCATCCAGGGCGCCGGCACGGCCAGCCTTGTCAGCCTGATCGAGCGCCTGGGTCAGCTTCGCACCGATGGTCGAAGCGATACCCGCCACGAGATCGGCCGGTGGCTCATACGGAGCTACCTCGATCTTGGGCCGTCCGCACTTCGCCACCATCTCATCCTGGAGCGCTATGATCTCGAGGTTCGCCTCATGACCGATCCGGATGGCCTCAAGTATCGTCGCTTCGGGCACCTCACTGCCGCCGGCCTCAACCATGACCACCGCGTCGCGCGTGCTGCCTATCACGATGTCGAGTTGGCTTTGCGGCATCAGCGCCATGCTGGGATTGACCACCAACTCCCCATCGATGAGCCCCACATGCACAGCAGACACCGGCCCCATGAACGGGATCTCAGAGCTGCAGAGCGCGGTTGATGCACCGATCAAGGCACAGGTATCAGGGTTGTTCTCCTTATCGGCGGAGAGGACCGTGGCCACCACCTGCGTCTCCCGGCCAAACCGCTTGGAGAGCAATGGCCGGAGGCAACGGTCGACGAGACGGGCAGTAAGGGTCGCGTCTTCGGTCGGACGGCCCTCACGCCGAATGAAGCTGCCGGGAATCTTTCCGGCGGCGTAGAGTTTCTCTTCGTAATCAACCGTAAGGGGGACGAAATCCATGCCCCCACCCACGGCCTCGGAGGCTACACACACGGTCACAAGGACGACGCTGTCCCCGTACCGTACCAGAATAGAGGCGCTGGCCTGCTGTGCAAGCCGACCCGTCTCCATGCTGAGTGTGCGCCCACGGAACGAGCGCTGCA
>CAYNXN010000101.1:0-5743 GCA_964401175.1 uncultured Dehalococcoidales bacterium
AGTATGCCAAGGAGCGTCTGCAGCGGCACCAGGGCGCAGATGCCGCCCGCGAGTGCCAGCGACCATCGCCTGCGCCGAAGGGCGCAGATCCCGCCCAACAGCGCCACCGTGCCCAGTACGAGCAGAGGCAGTCCGACGCCTCCGATCAGTGGCAACGGCAGCATGAATGACAGCCGCGGCGCCTCGATGATGTGCAAGCCTCCAGCCACGCCTCCTGCCACCAGAATGGTGACCAGCGCGGTCACCAGTTGAAGCACCCCCGCGACAATCTCGAGGATTCCTGCGGTGGTCGGTTTCCACGTTCGCATCGCACCACCTCTCGTTTTGCTCACTCTACAGCGGCTTGAGCTATCGTGTCAAAGCTGTTGCAGACATTCGGCCACGTCCACCACTGCCTGCGACAGGGCAGTGGCAGGTGGTGCTGGCTCATCCCGTAGTGGACCTGCACCCTGCGCCCATCGAGGCCCGGCGTCCGCTAGTATCCTCTCCGCTTGTTGATGACGGTCAGCAGCCGCTCTCCGCGCAGGTAGCGTTCAAGGTTGCGCACGAAGAGATCCTGAACCATGCTCGGATAAGCAGCGATGTAACCCGCAATGTGAGGACTGTAGAGCAGGTTTGGCAGGTCCCACAGGGGACTATCCTGCGGCAACGGTTCCTGCTCGAAGACATCAAGTGCGGCGCCGCCGATGAGGCCATCCCTGAGAGCGACTGCCAGTGCCGCCTCATCTACGACTGGCCCACGCGAAACATTCACCAGCAGTGCGTCGCGCTTCATCATCCGGAATTGAGTGGTGCTCATCAGGTGGTACGTCTCGGTCGTGAGCGGCGTTGCGAGGATGACGAAGTCGCTCTCGGCCAGCAGCCGGTTGAGCTCGGATGGGGGCAGTATCGTGTCAGCGTAACGTCCCCTGACCTGCCTGGTCGCAGACTTCCGCGTGGCGATGACCCACATCTCGAATGCCTTGGCCACGCGCGCCACCTTCTGCCCGATGTTGCCGTACCCCACGATGCCCATGGTCTTGCCTCTGAGGACGCCGGGGCTGAATGGTTGCCACAGTCGGGCCTGCTTCTGTCGCGCACACTCGACGGTACCCTTTGCCCAGGCGAGACAGTACCCGATCGCCAGCTCGGCCGGTGCGAAAGCGTGAATGCCGCCCACGTTGGTGAGAATCACAGGGCTGTTTCTGAACTCCTCGTCCAGCAATACGCGGTCGACCCCCGCCTGTGCCACCTGCACCCATTTCAGTTGCGGGGCACGCGCCAGCAGTCGGGCGGGAATGCGCATGCCGGCGTAGACCTCCGCCTGGGCCAGTAGTTCGTCCATCTGCTTCGAGGCGGCTTTGTCTCCCTCAAGCTCACGCGTCAGCAGCTTTCCGACGTGAGTTACCCTGACGCGAGGATCGACCGCCTCGATACGAGGCAGTATATCCTCGGCTATCTGGTCGTTCACCAGCACGTTCACATGGTCCATGCGCTCCTCTCCCTTCTCGCTGACACTGCGTATGAGTGATTGCCCTGCACAGGTCTCACGTGTGCGGTTGCTTCACCCGGTGCACCAACGCCCATTCGAAATGGGACGTCACTGCCGCGACGGCACTGGTCTCGCGACGGGCGGCACACGGACAAATCCATCGTCATCCTCCTCCCCCCCAATGTGCCGCGCGAGCCGTGGCACACGCTACACCCAGGCTCAACGTTCCGTCAAATCGGGCTGACCGTGCGCGCCCTTTGCCGGAGGCCCGGTGTGAATCAGCGGCAGAGTGAACGAGAAGATGCTGCCCTGTCCCGGCGTGCTCGCTGCGGACACTGCGCCGCCGTGGGATTCGACCAGTTGCTTCACTATCGCCAGTCCGATGCCCGAGCCGGATTTACTGCGGTCCCGCGAGGGATCCGTCTTGTAGAAGTGCTCGAACACGTGTGGCAGGTCAGCCGCTTCGATGCCACAACCGGTGTCGGCGACCTCGACGCGAACGAACCCTTTGACGTCTGCTGCAGCGCGGATGCTCACCGTTCCGCCCGCCGGCGTGTGTCTCACCGCATTGTCCAGCAGGTTACGCAGCACCTGGCGCAGCCGCACGGGGTCGGCCTCCACGTCCGGCAGTGCACCATCGGGCAGCGAGAGTACGATAGCAACGTTGTGACCTGCCGACTGTTCGCGGTATGAGTTGACGACTGATTGCATCAGTGCGGCCAGATCCATGCGTTCGCGCGTAAGCCTCAACTGGCCGGCCTCGGCGAGAGAGAGATCCCGAAGGTCGGTGATGAGTCGAGAGAGCAACACGGCCTCCTGGTGTACGGGTGCTATCGCATCCGGGGTTGGCGAGACTACGCCATCCTGCCATGCTTCCAGGTTCCCCTGAATGACGCTGAGGGGGGTGCGCAGCTCATGCACCACATCGGCGAGGAGTTGCCGTCGGCTCCTTTCATTCGACTCGAGGCGTTCGGCCATCCGATTGAACGCTGAGGCCAGCTCTCCGATCTCGTCGCCTGTCTCGAGATTGACGCGCTGGGACAGATCTCCGTCGCGCACGCGTTGCACCGATGTCCTGAGACGGTTGACCGGCTCCGTTATCAGCCGGCTGAACAGCAGGGCCAGCAGCACTGCGGCGAGACACGCGACGAGGGCTGCCTGTAGCAGTGACGCGCGTATCGCGTCGAGGTATGCCAGTTCGAGCGCGCCATCCATGCCTCTGGCCTGGTAACCCGCGGCCTGACCGCCTGAATGTGGTTCGCACTGCTCGGCCATGCAGGCACTGGAGCAGTAGGCATCGAACTCCGACTCAACGCGCAGTCCGACCCAGATAGCAACCACGAGAACAGCGACCAGTGATACGAGGATGAATAGCAGGCTAAGCTTGAGCGTGAGGCTGCGCATCACTGTCCACCTCGAGTTTGTAGCCAACGCCACGCACCGTGGTGAGCGGCGTCAAGCTGTCTGGTGAGCATTCCACCATCTTCTGTCGAATGTTCTTAATGTGCGCATCGACGGTGCGCTCATATCCCTCGTAGTCGATGCCAAAGACGTTGTCCAGAAGCTGCAGCCGAGAATACACGCGACCCGGATTGCGCGCCAGGTGTTCCAGTATGGCAAACTCCCGCGATGTCAGATGCAACGGCTTGTCACGGTAGCTGACCACGTGTCTGATGGGGTCCACCGTCACCTGGCCCACCACCACCGGACGGCGGTCCCCGTGAGAGGCGTCCCGCCGTCGCAGAACCGCCTTCACCCTGGCAACGACCTCTCTTGGACTGAAAGGCTTCGTGACGTAATCGTCCGCCCCGAGTTCCAGCCCCACGATTCGGTCCGCCTCCTCATCCCGGGCTGTCAGCATGATGATGGGGATGTCTGACGTCTGCCGTAGCGTCTTGCACACCTCAATGCCATCCATGCCCGGCAGGTTGAGGTCGAGCAGGACGAGGTCGGGATGATGCCGCTCCACCTCCACAAGGGCGGTGCGCCCGTCTGCCGCGCACGTCACTGCGTAGCCGCTCCGGTCCAGGTAGACGCGGAGCAGTTCGCACACCTTGGTCTCGTCATCAACGACGAGGATGGTACCCGCGGTCATAGGTGACTCTCCGCTCTCGGCAGCTGTGTGCATGATGGTACCACAGGGCGAACGAGTGACGTAGCTGTTGCAGCGCGCCGGGCCATTCAGTGGTCGCGCCTGGGATACGCAGCCGTTGCCGGGACCGGTGTTTCGCCGATCCCGGCAACAGGCATCCCGTGCAACGTCGTGGGGGCTCTTGGCATGCGCTGCCTTTCGATTGTGCCGCCAGCGGTGCGGCAGCCGGGAGACCGCACGTATCAGGTGCTACGCGTTGGTACTGGTTCCCGCGGCTACTCCATCCCTATCGGCCCAGGCGCAGCCGCCTCCGCACCGGGACGAACCAGCGGGCGCATTGTCGCTCCAGCCGCAGCCATTACGTGTGTTGGTTGCCCCGGCGCCGCAGCGCGTCTGACAGTCCTCGCCGCCGTAGGGACAGTCCGCAGCTCCATCGCGAGCGCATTCGCGGGCACACTCCTGGGAACACAGCCCCTGTGAACTGCCGGCACAGACGCGCTGGCACGCGCCGTTCTGTGCTTCCGCCTGATAGCCGCACGGGCCGCCAAACGGCTCGGACCAAGTGGTGACGGCAAGGACTTCCGGCTCTGCCACTCCAGCGCTGGGTATCAACCGTCCTGTGTCTGCGGCGCCCGCGCCGTCCGATGCAAGCGCCAGTCCTCCTCCGATTGCCAGAAGGGGCAGGGCCAGCGCCAGTGCTATCGCCAATCGTCTGCTTCTCATCAAGGCGACCTCCTCTCGTTTCGGTCAGTCGATCATTCGACTGCCGCTATGCAATACTACCTTCCAAGTGTGAAGCCCTGGTGAAGAACCCGGCGCGCTTGCATGAAAGATCTCTGGTCACCTGGCGCGCAGCCGGGAACGGAAGCTGACGCGTACTATCGCTGTGGTAGAATAGCTGCGGTCATGCAACTGGCGAGCGACAACCCGTGCTGATGTCGGCTGCATGGCATTGTCCGGACAGCCGCCGCAGTTGATGCACACGGCGAGGGCTGTCTGTGCGGGAGGTGCCCGGTGCGATTCAACGACATGCTCGGCGGGATATTCGGAAAGAAGCCCGGACCGGAGGGTGCCGGAAAGCCTCATCCCGAGTCGCCTTCTCGGCCTCTTACGCCAGCTGACGTGGCGAGGCAGGAGAAGGCACGGCAGACGGCTTCGACTCATCAGGGCATTCTCAACGAGGAGTTTGCCCGGACCCTGGAGTACGCCGACACGGGGCTGCGCTTTCCCGAGTCCCCCGACGATCCTCTGGCCTATCTTGGCAGCCTCGAACCGCTGGGCCTCTCACCGGAGGAACTGAAGGTTGTCCGCCAGTGGACGAAAGAGCTCATCGAGGAGAAAGGCGAGCGCGCGGTGTGGAACTCGCGGCTGCGATTGAAGCTCGAGTTGCGCTACCTTGCCACCGAGTCTGGATTGCATCGCGGCATCGGTCGCTTTCCTGGCGACAGAAGGTAGTGGCTGTCTGGCTGGATTGGCGTCCGCCGGGCGGTCAACCGCAATGATCCTGAAGGAGACGCCGGTCTCAAGGACAGCTTTTCCAGCCGCGATTGCGGTGATCGTAATGTGAATCTGGCTCTCTCCGGGAACGAGGAATGTAGAGACTCCGGAGTCCGACACGCAGCCTGCTGTCTCAAGACTCCTGTGAACTGCTATGGCCGCAGCGCATTCGAATTCTGACACTGGCATGTCTGGCCCTGCGGCTTCCCGCGACGATGCCTACGAGGCCCTTCATGGACTGGTGGCCGGCCGGCGCAGCGTGCGGCGGTTTCGATCAACTCCTGTAGCACGCGAGGACATCGTGCGCGTGCTCGAGATCGCGCGGCTCTCTCCCTCCGCCGGCAACAGCCAGCCGTGGGAGTTTGTGGTGCTTGAGGACGATGAGACGCGGCGTGAAGTCGCACTGGCCGCTGCCTCGGTCTTCCACGACGCACGTCGGCACGACCCTACTTTCAACTGGTGTGTCTCGGTGCAGCCGTTTCTGGCACAAGCGCCGGTTCTGATAGTCGTACTGGGCGACCGTCGCATGGTGGAGGCGTATCCAACCATCCTGCGCGGCAATGTGCTGCTACGACAGAGCCTGGCTATCTGCGTCTACGGTCTGCAGCTCGCGGCCGCCAGTCTTGGCCTGGCCACCGCGTGGGGGACGCTGCAGGGAGGACAGCCTGAGGCGGCGATACGGC
>CAYNXN010000102.1:0-5714 GCA_964401175.1 uncultured Dehalococcoidales bacterium
AGGGACTTCCTGTGTACCAGTTGCTTGGTGGTGCGTTTCACACTCGGTTTCGGGCATACGCCAGTGACCTGTGGGGCCGAAACGGCGACGAAACGGAGCAGAAAGCTCGCAGATGGAGAGAGCGAGGTTTCACTGCTGTAAAGTTCGGCTGGGCTCCGATGGGGCAGAGCGAGAAGGTGGACCTGGACCTTGTGGCTGGGGCACGCAGGGGCGCGGGCGCGGACATGGACATTCTCGTGGACGCGGGATGTTGTTGGGATACCGTGACGGCGATCAAGCGGTCGCGGCAGTTTGAGGACTACGGCGTGTACTGGCTGGAGGAACCCCTGGAGCAGGATAACCTCGACGGTTACAGCAAGCTATGTGCCGTCTCACGCATACCTATTGCGGCGGGCGAAGGGGATACCGGCCGATACTCCTGGCGAGATCTCATCGTACGAGGGGGCATTCATATCTGCCAGATCGACCTGGCTCGCAATGGCTTCACCGAAGCCATGCGGATCGCGGACCTGGCTGAGGACCAGAGCTGTAAGGTTGTCAATCACTTCTATACGACGGGTGTGAATCTGGCTGCAGGCCTGCATTTCCTGGCTGCAAGGAAGACATCATTCATCCTGGAGTACTGCGTCGAAGAGACGCCCATTCGCTGGGGAGTCACCAAACAGCGGATGGACATCGATGCTGAGGGGTACGTGCATGTGCCGCAGGGGCCTGGTCTCGGAATCGATCTCGACGAAGACACGATTGACAATCTCAGAGTGAGCTAGCGCAGTGTCATTGAATGACGTCCTCAGTACATGCGACACCGGCCGAGAGGAGAGGTGAGATGACAGTCAAGAATCAAGTTGTCGGCAAGGCTCAGACCGTGCTTGGCGCGGTGAGCCCCGATGGTCTGGGAATCACTCTTCCCCACGAACACTTGCTTATCGATCAAACGGTGGGCGGCGTCTATTTCGTTGAGCCCACCAAGATCAGCCAGCGGGCTCTCGCCCACCAACCAGTCTCGCTGGAGAACCTGACATGGGTCCGCTACAACATGAAGGACAGTCTCGACAATCAGATGCTTCTGGATGAATCCATGGCGGTGAAGGAAGCGTCGCTCTTCAAACTGCATGGTGGACAGACCATCGTTGATCAAACCAATGTCGGCATCGGGCGGGATCCAGAGGCACTGGTCCGCATCTCACGTGCGACCGGTCTCAACATCATTATGGGCTCGGGCTACTACGTTGACGGCCCGTTGACGGAGGCGGAACGCAACGCACTGACCGAGGACGCAATAGCCCGGGAGATCATAGCTGATGTCACGGTGGGCGTGGATGGCACCGGTATTCGTTCAGGGATGATCGGCGAACTCGGTTGTGCCTGGCCGCTGAAGTCGAATGAACGCAAAGTCCTTCGTGCCGGAGCGATCGCGCAGAGAGAAACAGGAGCTCCGATGAACGTGCATCCCGGGCGCAATGAGCAGGCGCCTCTGGAGATTATCGACGTGTTGCGTGAAGCGGGAGCTGACATCTCGCGTGTGGTCATGAGTCACATGGATCGGTGCGGCTTCTCGCTGGACACCCGTCAGCGCTTGCTGGATAGCGGCTGCTATATTGAATACGACGTGTTTGGATTTGAGGGCTACTATCCGGCCAAGGTAGCACTGGCCGAGGGGCATCTTCCTGATACGCCCAACGATGTTGAACGTATCCGCCAGGTGAAGCAACTCATCGAGATGGGATTTGTCAAGCAGTTGCTGCTATCCCACGACATCGGGATGAAGATCATGCTGGTGTCGTACGGTGGCTGGGGCTACGCGCACCTGTTGCGCGAGGTAGTGCCTTTGATGCGTATATACGGCATCGCTGAGGAAGACATACATACCATGATGGTTGAGAATCCGAAGAGGCTTCTCACTTTCGTGTAGCGGACGCCACAGAGAGAAGCAGGCACGCAGGGGAGGTAGCGATAGAGTGAATCTCAGTCTTGTGCAGATGAATGCGACCGAAGATGTGGCCGACAATGTGCGCCGAGCGTGCGCCTGGATAGACGAAGCCGCGCGTCAGAAGGCTGACCTTGTGGTGCTGCCGGAGTTCTTTAACACGTTCTACTTCTTCCAGTACCGGGACTACGACTATGTGCGCCTCGCGGAACGCGACGATGGCTACAGTATGGGACGCGTGAGGGAGAAGGCGCGCCGGCATGGACTGCATGTCATCGCGACTATCTACGAAGAGGAGATGCCCGGTCTGTACTTCGACACCGCGATGCTGATCGGGCCGGACGGGAACATCATCGGCAAGTACCGCAAGACACACCCCGGCTGCTATCGTTCGCTTGAAGGCATCTACTTCCGTGCCGGTACCCAGTACCCTGTGTTCGATGTGTGTGGTTGGAAGGTTGGCATGGTGATCTGTTACGACACGTTCTTTCCGGAATCGATCCGCTGTGTCACCCTGAATGGTGCGGAACTGGTCTGCATTCCTTTCTGCGCCTCTTCGGTCATACTGTCTCCTCGATCAAGCAGTCTGCCGTCTCACACGGGCGAGGAGACGCGCGATGAGGAGGCCTGGCTGCGGTCATGGACAACCCTGATGACGCAGCGCGCCATCGACAACATGGCGTACGTAGCGCCCTGCAACCATGTCGGGGTGGAGGGCGATGTCTCCTATCTTGGGGGCAGTTGTGTGGTTGATCCTGGTGGTCGTGTCGTCCAGATGGCACAGGGAGAGTGCGTACTGACGGTGGCGCTGGACAGGGACTACTTGCTGGAGAAACGGCGAATCACGCCGTTCTTTCGTGACCGAAGACCGAGCACCTACGGCGTTATCTGTCGTGAACCTGACGTGTGACTAGCGCACGCAGACTGTCGACCGTGAAGAAGGGCGGACTCGTAGCTGAGACTACGGCCGCCCTTCCTGTTTCAATGTCTTGACAACCAGGATTTGCGGCATGCATACTGACCTATGACTTTCGGACACGAAACTGTCTCCTCCGCGCGGGTGGCTGTGGTTCGCATGAGGAGTTAGCGCCCCGTGGTAGTGGCTCTGTCTGTACTGCTGGTTTCATATCCGCGCAACGCGATCGAATATTATCCAGAGGCAAATACCGGAGGTGTTTTATGTAGACGGTACGCGTAGTGTGGTGCGGAGTCACTTCGCAAGTGAAGCTCGTTGTGATGTTCCGTGGCGAAGAATGTGGACTTGGAGATGAATGAAATGAAGAAGACAGCGGCATTAGTTTGTGTGCTCGCCCTGAGTGTGATGCTGGTTCTGGCGGGTTGCACTCAGTCTCAACCAGAGCCAACCACTCCAACGACCCCGACAACCCCCACGACTCCAACCCAGCCCACTACCCCGACCACGCCCTCGCAGCCCGCTGCGCAGACGGTGGTGTGGGAGTACCAGGACAATCAGGTTGCCGGTGCAACGTACTACAAGTACGCGGCAAATCTGTTCCAGCGCATCGAGGCGGCCTCCGGAGGCCGATTCAAGATCACGCACTATGGCCTTGGCGAGATCGTTCCGTATGCGGAGAATGCTCCCGCGGTTCAGGCTGGGTTGCTTGACGCGACACAGTCCGGTGGTGGTGAGATGCTCGGCCTCTTGGGGCCCAAGGCCGGCCTGATGGGGACTTCCGGGTTCTCTGCGGGTCCTACGGCCGTTGAGAACTTCGGCTGGTACTTCATGGGCGATGGCATGAAGTATGCCAACCAGTTGTGGGAGCCATACGGATATATCATGGGCTACTGTGCCTACGGTCCGGAAGTCTGGATGTCGAACAAGCCACTGACGACCGTGGCTGACATTCGAGGTCTGAAGTTCCGTGCGTACGGACCATGCTGCGACGTGTTTGGCGCACTGGGCGCCTCAGTGGTGACGATTGCCGGCGGTGAACTGTATCAGGCCGTCGAGAAGGGTATCGTTGATGCCTATGAGATCGGTGGTCCGGACTGGAACCGCACCATGGGCTTCCATGAGGTCAGTACTCATGTGGGCACACCTGGAATCCATTCGCCAATCGGCGGAGGCACCCACGTTCTGGTGAACCACGACTCATGGGCCAAGCTGCCTGACGATCTGAAGGCGCTCTGGACGGAGGCGTGGAAAGCAACGTCCCTGAACGACTACCTCGATTCTCTCAAGATGGATGCGCTGGCGCTCGAGGCGTGGAGAGACGTCGACGGGATGATTCTCTACACCGTTGGTGATGAACTGCAGCGGGAGTTTGCGCGCATCGCGAGGGAACAGGCGCTGGCTTATGCCGCCGCCGATCCGCTGTACAAGGAGATCTTCGAGAACCAGGCGGCATTCGTTGAGACGTTCAACACTGCCTATCGCACTCACCCCAAGTACTCCGTGTTCTACGAGTAGATGAGACACAAGTGACTCGTGTCGCACTGGTCCGGCAGGATGCTTCAGTGGACAGCGTTCTGCCGGACCGGGGCCGTCCGTTTCCGCAGTGCGTTGGCCGCGCTTGTCTTTGTGGTGGCAAGGCACCTGAGGCGCCTGTGAGAACGGCCGGTGGGGCGACATGAGGAATTCGCGTGAGGTTCAACATGAAGATACTGAGGGCAGTCTATGATGGCGTAGGCGTGGTGAGTGAATGGGCCGGCCGGGTGGCTGTGCTCCTGATAGTCGTGCTGATCGCAATTGTCAACTACGAAGTTGTCATGCGCTATCTCTTCAACGCTCCGACGTTGTGGTCGCATGTGTTGAGCTATCTGTTTGGGGCAATAATCGCCTGTCTCGGTCTGGCCTATGTCTGGCGCCACAACGCGAACATCAGAATCGATGTCCTTTACAACAGATTCTCGCCCAGGGCAAAGCTCTGGGTAGATATCGTATTCACACTTCTGATCTTCTTCCCCTGCATAACCATGCTGACCATCCAATTCGCTCAGGTTGCCTTGAATTCCTATCGACTCGGAGAGACCGTACATCTTGCGGCGTGGCATCCATTGCTCTGGCCGGTGAGGACCTGCGTATTCATCGGGTTTTCCCTATTGCTGCTGCAAGGAATCGCCACCTTCCTCAAGAATGTGGCGTCCCTGTTGAGAGGTGGGGAGGAACCATGGTAGAGATGAGTTCCGAGCTCGTTGCCGTCCTGATGTTTGGTGGCGTTATGGTCGGGATACTGTCCGGGTATCCCATTGCGCTTGTGCTCGCCGGGATTGCCATGGCGGTCGGTGTCCTTGTTATGGGACCGGTTGTCTTCCTGCAATTCGCCATGCGCATTTTCGATCTGGCTACCAACTACTATTTCCTCGCCGTCCCTCTGTTTGTGTTTATGGGAGAGATGGTTGAGAAGTCTGGTTCTGCCGAGCGTCTCTACGGAGGCCTATATCTGCTCTTTGGGAAGGTGCGTGGCGGATTGGCGGTGACGACCGTGTTGATGGGCACTATCTTGGCGGCATGCGTGGGCATTGTTGCGGCGTCCGTGGTGATGATGGGGCTCATCGCTATGCCGAGCATGCTCAACCGTGGCTACAGCAAAGAACTGGCAAGTGGCGCGGTGTGTGCCAGCGGCACGCTTGGCATACTCATTCCACCCAGCGTTATGCTTGTTATCTATGGGCCCATGGCACAGTTGTCCGTGGGCAAGCTGTTCATGGGGGCATTCGGTCCTGGCTTTCTGCTGTCAGGACTCTATATCACCTACATAGTGGTCCGCTCGTGGCTGAACCCAGATCGGAAGAGCGTCGTGTAGGGAAAGAGTGTAGGATAGGG
>CAYNXN010000103.1:0-5647 GCA_964401175.1 uncultured Dehalococcoidales bacterium
TCCTCCCGTGCGTCAGCGCGGGGCGCATCATCATGGCTCCTGCAACCGCCATCATCGAGAATGCTGTGTTCATGGTCCGTTCCCTGTGAATAGGTGAGGATTGTACTGCTCCATTCTGAATGCGTCAACCATCCGTCTGGACCAGTTTGCGAAGACGACGCTACGGCGGAGGCGAAGTGAATCGGGTACGGTTTGACGCGTCCTGCCGGACGTAGTAGGCTGCGCGTTCCATCGAGCGGGCGCCTGAGGCGCCTGTTGCACTATTGTCCGGGAGAAGGAGCATTGCGATGCAGCAGTACAGGATAGGGATACTTACGGGAGGCGGCGACTGCGCCGGCATCAACCCGGCGGTGAAGTGGGCGGTCAAGAGCGCGCTCGACAGCCGGCTGTCGGCCGATCGTGACACCCGGTACGAGGTCCTCGGTATCAAGAATGGCTGGGAAGGGTTGATGGAGCTCGACCCGGCGAATCTGTCAGACTCGAAGTACCTCGTGCCGCTGACGGAGGAGATGGTGAGGACCTGGGACCGTTACGGAGGCACGAACCTGGGCAGCTCGAGGGCCAACCCTTACAACCCGGCGCACGATATGTCGAGAACGGTCATTCAGAACATCTCCCGACTCGGACTGGATGCGCTCATCGCCATAGGTGGGGATGACACGCTGGGCGTGGCCTCCAGGTTGTGGCGGGAAGGCATCCCTGTGGTGGGTATTCCCAAGACCATCGATAAGGACCTGCCCGGCACGGACTACACGCTTGGCTTTGAGACCGCGATGAATGTGGTGGTGGAGTGCGTCGACCGGTTGCGCACCACGGCAGGCTCGCACCGCCGCATCTTCGTCGTCGAGACCATGGGACGGCATGCCGGCTGGCTGGCGCTGGAGGGCGGCGAATCGAGTGGCGCGTACATCATCCTCATCCCCGAGTACGATTTCTCGATGGAGCGCGTCAACGAGCTGCTGCTGGAGGGGCGCACATCCGGTGCGCGTTACGAGATCGTTATCGTGGCAGAGGGGGCGAAGCCGGCCGGAGGGGCTGAGTTCGTGCGGGATGATCGGGTCGACAGCTTCGGACACCATGCGCTTGGGGGCGTGGGCGACTATGTTGCGAAAGCGATTCAACGTGGTATCGGGGTCGAGACCCGCAGCATGACCTTGAGTCATTTGCAGCGCGGCGGCGTGCCGTGTGCGTATGACCGCCGCATGGGGCGTTACTTCGGAATCGCGGCTGTAGATCTGATTGTGGCGAAGGATTTCGGCAAGATGGTTGCCTTCAGCGAGGGGCGCATCACCGCCATTCCGATAGACGATGCGCTTGGGCCGCCGCACCTGGTGGACGTCGCGACCCAGTACGATACCGCGCGATACAATGGACGCCGTACCATACTTAGTCTCAATGGCCGCGTATGATGTCGCCGGCCGGCTGTTTGGCGCCCCGGCTGAGACCCGTTGATGCTGCTACGAGTGATGCGGATGGCGCCAGCCGTGTGAGAAGCTGGCAACAGTCTCGGAGAGAATCGTTCTGGAGCGGGAGGAGCGAGGATGTTCATCGTCTCGGAACGCTGGAGTAGATCCTACCCTTCCGGCATGGTCGCCATCCTGATGGTGAAAGGTGTGGCCAACGTAGAGCAGCACCCGGAGCTGGAGCGTCGCAAGCGAGTCCTCGAGCGGGAGTTGCAGTCACGCTTCCGCAGCCGAGACGACATCAGGTCGGACGGCGTCATGCAGGCATACACCGCCTACTACAGGCGCTTCGAGAAGACATACCACTTGCTGCAGCAGTTGCAGACGCTTGTAGTGAAACAGAAGCCGTTGCCCGTGGTGTCCGGCCTGGTGGACGTCATGTTCATAGCCGAGATGCGGCATTTCTTACTCACGGCCGGCCACGATTTCGCCACAGTGGTCCCTCCGGTCACGCTGGAGGCTGCCCGCGGCGATGAGACGTACGTCAAGTTGAACCAGGAGCCACAGGTTGCCAAGGCCGGGGACATGATGGTCGTGGACCGTGACGGCATCCTCTCAAGCATCATCCACGGACCGGACTTCCGCAGCCGCATCACGTTGCACACGTCTGATGCCATGTACGTGGTGTACGCGCCGGTTGGAGTGACCCGCGCACAGGTGTTGGGCCATCTCGGCGATATAGCGGAGGGTATTCTCAGCTTCTCGCCGAACGCGGTGGTCGAACCGGTGCAGCTTCTCTCGGCTCAGGGAGTTGAGACTGCCAGATTGTAAGGAGTCGACTCGTTGCGTCCGGCGGCCTGCCCTGATCTGTCGCTCTGCGGGGGGGTCTGTCAGTCACGCGGAGTGCCTGGCCAGGAGCGCCCAGATGCCGGCTGTTGAGAGGATGGTCCCGCCCAGCAGATTCAGCCGTCGCTGCGCTCGCGATGAGCTGAGCATCCGGTGAGCCGAGGCGGCGAAGATGGAGTACATGCTCGAATTGAGTGCCGCCATCACTACGAAAGTGACTGCGAGCAGCCAGAGCTGCTGAGTCACGTTGCCGCTTCGATCGACGAACTGTGGTAGAAAGGCCACAAAGAACATAATGCTCTTCGG
Organism: uncultured Dehalococcoidales bacterium; assembly: GCA_964401175.1. Classification (GTDB taxonomy): domain Bacteria; phylum Chloroflexota; class Dehalococcoidia; order GIF9; family AB-539-J10; genus SKVJ01. Next base: position 2,556 of record CAYNXN010000103.1, read on the forward strand.
GTTAAGAGCAGTGACGATGTAGGTGTTGAGGAACATCTTGCGGCGTCCATCGGGCGCGGGCCGTGTCGCCAGCTCCGTCGCGGTGATGCCCGCTCGCAGCATGCGGACGCCGAGGTAGAGCAGGTACAGGCCTCCGGCCAGCTTGATGACCGTGAACGCCGCTGCCGATGCCGCCAGCAGGGCGCCAAGTCCGAGCAGGGAGAATGCCAGCGCGGTGGAATCTCCCAGCGCCACCCCTGGCACAACGGCCGGAGTCGCACCGCGGCCACGAGCAACCGAGTAACTGATTACCGTGAGAATGGTGGGACCGGGAACGATCAGAATCAGCGCCGATGCCGCGACATAGGCCAGCCACAGTTCGATTGACATGTCAGCATGCGTCTCCGGGCGAATCGCAGGACAGTATACAACGCTGGCGTCGGTGTCTCTGACCTGCTGGCTGGCGTTGTCGGAACAACAGCAAGTAGTGTGACCATGCGCTCCCTTCGCGGAGGGTAGGAGCGTAGCTGGCGTGTGGTAGCATGACGCCGATAGCGTACTGCAGGTCAGGAGGGAGCTTCGATGAGAGTCAGCGAGGGCAGACTGGGTCGCGTCTTTCTGCTGCGACTGGACGATGGTGACGCCATTCCCGACGCGATCGAAGGCTTTGCCGCCAGAGAGGGTGTGGCGGCAGCGCAGGTTGTGCTGCTGGGGGCGGCTGCATCCGGCAAGCTGGTCGCGGGGCCGCGCGATGCCGCCGTTGGGCCTGCGGAGCCCATGTTGCTGCCGGTGGATGGCGTGCATGAGGTGCTGGGGGTGGGCCTCCTGGCCCCTGACGAGGCGGGGATGCCGCGTCTTCACATCCACGGTGTACTGGGGCGGGGGGAAGTGGCGCTCGCGGGCTGCATGCGCTATGGCGTCAACGCCTGGTGCATGATTGAGGCGGTTGTGACCGAGATTCTCTCCACCGGCGCGCGGCGCGTACTGGATACGGAACTGGCTGTTTCCGTCCTCGATCTCAACAGTTGAGCGTCAAGGTACGCTGCCTTCACCCGGCGCACGCCCGCGGCGACAGCGCCACGTCTTTGCTACTGGGGATCTTTGGGGTTGGCGCCGCCGCGATGCCTTCGATGAGCCCGCCGATGCTGCCCCGCGCCGCGCCGACTCTCGGCGTTCCCGCGATGTGACTGTGCTAGGCGGACGTGGCCGAGGAAGACTCGCGGTGGTTCTCCGTCCCGTGGCACTGCTGCCAGAAGGCCAGCACGAGACAGACGATACCGCCGAGGCGCAGTAACTCGATCCCGGCACCCGGGATCGATACCACGGCGGCCGCCCTGGCCACATGCTCTCCCGTGTCGACAAGCAACGGTACAATCAGGGGAAGCGGAAGTCGCAGCAGCGACGCACACAGCATCAGGCAGCCCCCAATGAGCAGCAACGTGGTGGCAGCGCCACCACGTCGTGCTTTCAGCACCCCTGCCACCACAACAGCGCCTATCCAGCCGACCGTCTGGGGCAGGCTGACGAGCAATTGTGTCCCCAGAATGCCCATCACATCACTGTGGTGCATGCGACTCCCTCAACACACTACTGTGCCGCGCTCGAGTGTCGACATCACTCCGATCGTCCGTCCAACAGTCGCTTGGCTCGCGCTGCCACGAATTCTGCGGTCAGTTCGAATTCGCGCATGAGCTCCCAGGGGGCACCGGACTCGCCGAAGCGGTCGGGAACTCCCAGCATGCCCATCTGGACGCGAGTCCCCTGGACGGCGGGCGAGGTCTGGATGGCTGCGGCAACACGGTTCCCCATGCCGCCGACCTGGTGCTCCTCAACCGTCAACACCAGCCCGCATTCCGCCGCGGCCCGGACGACGGCCTCGGTATCCAGTGGCTTGACCGTGTGCAGGTTGAGCACCCGGGACTCGATACCGCACTCCGACTTGAGTATCCAGGCGGCGCGCATCGCTTCGGGCACTGCCGGTCCACAGGCGACTATCGCCAGTTGCTCGCCTTCATGCGTGTAATCGGCGGCAAGCACGTGTTCAAAGGCGTCCTTGAATGCTGGCTGCTCGCCCCGGAAGCGGATCACGTTGGCCCTGCCAAAGACGTACGGCGAGGCGGCATCTGTCACCACCGGCGTCGCCTCCCTGGCGAAGCGGATGTACTTTGGGCCCGGCACCCTCAGCAGCAGGTGTCCGGTGGCTCGCTCGGTCTCGATGACGTCACACGGCACCTCCACCTGCATGTTGGGCAGGCCGCACATCTGGAACAGTTCCTCCAGCGCCTGGTGGGTCGCTCCGTCAGGCCCCACCGACACGCCCCCATGCGCGCCCACGATCATGACATTGAGGTTGCTGTAGCACACGGTGGTTCGTATCTGGTCGAGATTTCGGCCGGAGGCGAACACGCCATAGGTGCCGAATACGGGCAGCTTTCCCTCCTTGGCGAGGCCGGCGGCGACGCATGTGGCCGACTGCTCCGCGATACCCATGGAGAGCCACCTGGTCCGGCGTTCGGGATGCGCGGCATAGAACTGGCTGATCGTGATGGAGTCCGATATGTCCGCTCCAAGCGCAACGATGCGTTCATCGTCACCGTGGTCGGAGAGCGCCTTGCCGAAGCCCTGACGCGTGGGCGCCATCTCCACCTTCATATTCGGTCCGCGGTTCCACCAGTAGTCGCGAAAATACCGCGGCTCCTTTGCCGCGAGGCGCTGGTCGACGCGCGACTGGTAATCGTTTGCCTTTCGGAGCAGCTTGCCGATATCGATTCTGTCGCTGAGCCCAAGCTGTCTGAGCGCCTCCTCAGCCTGCTGCACGCTGGGCGCCTTGCCGTGCCAGCCACACACGTTCTCCATGAAGTCAACGCCCTTCCCTTTCACGGTACGGGCGATGATGACCGTCGGCTTGCCCCTGTTCGCTCTCGCCTGCTTGAACGCACTGAGTATCTGCTCCATATCGTGGCCGTCGCTGGTTACGACATGGAAACCAAAGGCGCGGTACTTGTCGGCGATTGGATCGATGCACATAACCTCATCGGTACAGCCGTCGATCTGCAGCCCGTTGTAGTCGATGATGGCGCAGAGGTTGTCCAGTCCGTAGTGGCAGGCCTCCA
>CAYNXN010000104.1:0-5563 GCA_964401175.1 uncultured Dehalococcoidales bacterium
CGGTGCTGCACCGGCCGCGCTTGTCTGCGACCTTCAAGTTGAGGAAGGTCGCGTTTGGCGCGATGGCCGCGATGGTGCCTGCCATGTGCGTCCCATGTCCGTGTTCATCCACCAGTGTCCCTGCCCCGGTGAGGTCGCTGCCTCCAATGACCCGGTCCGCAAACGGCGCATCAGCGGCGATGCCGGTATCGAGCACGGCCACCAGTACGGGCGCGAGAGAAGACATGGCTTCCCATGCGGCCGGAGCCGATATGCGCTCGATGCCCCAGCGACCCTCCAGGCTTTCGTTGACCGCCTGGGAGGTCTCGATACCTGTTGCAGGGTGAACGTTGGTGGCGGACGCAACGGGCAGCGTGCTGGTCTCAGGCTCCAGCGCAACGACTTGCGCTGTTCCCTGCTGCGCGATCGGCCGGGCGAACGTGTCTTGCGCGCGCATGCCAAGCGCCACACACATCAGGCCGGCGACTGAGAGGAGTAGCAGGAGCCGTTTCAACATGCCTCAAATCTACGTTGTGAGCGGGTGGCTCCACATCACACGTGAGTCACATTTGGCGGCTGAACATGGTCTGGTGGACCAAGTCGGGGCTCCTTTAGTACTGGAATGCAGCACAAGCAAAGCTGCGCGCCTGGTAGAGCGCATGCATTCGTACTGGGGGTCCGGCCGGAATCCGGGGTAGATGCAGCTCGAAAAGTGACCAAAGTAACAGGAGTGACAGGTAGAGAGAAGCCGTCGCAGGTAGTATCGGGTGTAGAGAGGTCGCTGAAGCAGGGTATTGACATGGACGACGCTGTGTGTTGTCAGTCCCTTGAACTGTGAAGGGGTTGCGCCGTATGAATCCAGGCTGCCTGCCGTCGGTCCTACGGTGTATTATGTGTACGCTCGGGACCCGACGCGCACAGGAGGGTTCCGTACGGAGGGAACATGCAGCTTGATCAGGGGATATTTCTCGCAGCCTTCGGCGGCGGAGTAGCTGCCGGCGTGGTAGTACTTGGCATCGAGTTGATCCGGCGGTACTGGGAGCGCCCGCTCGTGAAGGTCACGGTAGGTGTGGGGCTCTCAATGGCGGATGACCCGGAGGCGCGCGATGCGCAGCTTGTCCTCGAAGCGGCCAACGTTCATGGACAGCCCGTCACGCTGGTGAGCTGTGGCCTCATACTGAGCACCGGGCACCGCGTTGTGCTGCCTCGGTCTCAGATGAGCGAATTCCCGCTCGAGCTCGGGTTGCAGCGACCGGTGGTGAAGGCCGTCTCCGTGGAGCAGTTGCTGAAGCGGCTGGAGGTATGGGGCTGCGTTCCCGATGACGTGCGCTTCGCGTACTTCACGTCGTCGACCGGGCGCGTGTTCAAGACCAAGCTTGCCCGGGATATCGTGGCTGCGCTGTCCCGCGGGTGCGATGCCCCGCAGCGCCCTTCGTACCTCTACGATGAGGAGCCCGCGGAGGGTCCGGCGGGTACGCACGCGCTGTCTGCCGGGAGATCGGCAGCCTCGTCTCCTCTCTCGTGGTCTACGTTCAGACGTTTGACCCGCCGTTGAGTCGTTTGCTAGACTGCTTGGAGCAGTATACGTTCAGTGGCATCTGTCGGTGGGGCTGAGTGGCCCCACGTCCTGGATAAGGATCGGCGGCGATCCGTCGTTTGAGACCTCCGGGTCTTTCACTAGTGGCGAGAGTTCGCCCGTTGTCGTTGGGTCCTGTCTTCCGCGTCGGCGTGATCACGTGATGATGCGTCGCACGCGTGTCCGGGCAAGGCGCACCGCGAGATGCTGGCGCCTCTAGGGCTGTCACAGGAGGTGAGATAAGAGCGGAAAGATGACCGGGCACATGGGTGCCCACGATTCGACAGAGGGGAGGAGGGGTTGGTGTGGAGGACCGAAAAGAAGGAGGAGATCAACAATGCGTCACATGAAGCTACTCACTGTTGTTGTTACGTCTCTCGTTGCCGCCTCAATGTTGTTTGGCGGCTGCGCGGCAGACGGTGCCGGCGAAAACGACACCGTCAATCTGGTCTATGTCCAGTGGGCCTGTGCGGAGTCGCAGACTCATATCGCCCAGGCGGTGCTGCAGGACATGGGATACGACGTTGAGCTGACGACCGTTGCGGCCGGACCGATGTGGACCGGCGTTGCCACCGGGGCTGCCGATGCCTTCGTATGTGGCTGGCTGCCCTACACTCATGAGTCTTACATGGAGGAATACGGCGACCAGGTTGAGGACCTTGGCCCCAATTTCGAGGGCGCCAGGATTGGACTGGTCGTGCCGACCTACGTCGAGATTGATTCTATCGCCGAGCTGGACTCCGTGGGAGATCAGTTCGACTGGACCATCTATGGCATCGAGCCCGGTTCCGGTTTGATGCAGCACACGTATGAGGCGACGGTGCCGGAATACGAACTGGACCAGTGGGAAGTGATGGATGCGAGCGACATGGCCATGACCGTCGCACTGCAGAGCGCCTACGAGAAGCAGGAGCCTGTGGTTGTCACCGGCTGGGCGCCTCACTGGAAATTCTTCGCGTATGACCTGAAGTTCCTTGACGATCCGAAGGACACGTACGGTGGTGCTGAGACCATCAACTCCATCGCGCGCAAGGGCTTCAGTGAGGAGATGCCGGAGGCCGCCGGCATGCTGAGCAAGTTCTTCCTCACGGAGACACAGCTCGCAGAGGTCATGTATGCGGTGAACGTTGATGGGGTCGACCCTGCCACTGCGGCTCGCGAGTGGGTGGATGCGAACCAGGATGTGGTGAGCCAGTGGACGGCATAGCAGATCATCCCGCGTATTGCACCGAAAGAAGCGTGTAGATCGTCGGGACGCTCGAAACTCACGGGGTCCGGCGCCAGTTTCAACTGGCGCCGGACTCCCTTTGTGTCCGCGCCGCTGCGTGTCCCTCTGGTGGGGGTGGAACTCCGTTCGGTTGGACTGTCGCATTCGCCCTATGCCAAAGGAAGGGCCGCTGCTGCCTGTCAGGGCCTGGCGAGGCAATGCAGGGCACGGCACGTCACCACCCGCAACGAACGTGCCGCAGCGATGGGAACCGGCGTCTCCTGGGCGATAGTGAGGTGGAAGCCGGGGGGGCATTGTGCCTGGCCGGTGTCAGTCGCTGGTCCGACCCCACAGGCTGCGCAGATTGTGGATGTGCACGTGTTCTCCCGCTGCGATGTCCGCAATCGACTCGCCTATCACGGCCCCGTACTTGTAAACCCTTTCTCCACAGGCGATGTCGCGCAGGGCGATCTTGTGCAGAAACCGGATATCCTCGCGGGCAACGAGTTCGCATTGCTTCGCTCCGGCAAGGATGTGCAACCTCTCGCCTCGGCTGATGTCCCTGGCGGCGGTACCCACGTTGTCGGCTTCGCGTATCACGATGACGGACGCCTTCTGTGTCATGACGGTCTCCGTGCTCACAGGATTAGAGCGTGACGGTGGTTCTCCATATCTGGCACTGGTTCTCTCCCAGGACTTCCGCTCTGGTTGTCCGGCCGTTCGCCACCTCGAGTACAAGGTCGAACAGCCGCGTTCCTGTCTCCGCTATTGTTTCCTTGCCGTCGAGGATGGTGCCGGCGTTGAGGTCCGCTGTATCCTCCATCCGCCTGAACGCGGGGGTATTCGATATCACCTTGATAACCGGCACGATGGACATCCCGAATGGCGTGCCCAGACCGGTCGTAAACACGACCACCTGTGCCCCACCGGCAACAATTCCGGTGACCGATGGAGCATCGTAGCTGGGTGAGTCCATGAGTATCGGGCCTCTCGTTCTGGGGATATCGGCGTATTCGATGACATCGACGATGGGGCGGGAGCCGATCTTGCGGATGCAGCCGAGGGATTTCTCCTCGAGCGTGCTGAGGCCGGCCTCCATGTTACCCTGGTTGGGCTCGCCCGTGCTCAGGTCAGCGCCGTACATCTTCACATGCGCCTCAAAACGGTGCACGGTGTCCAGTATGCGCCCGGCCACCTCGGAAGACACGGCGTTGGCTGCCATCTCCTCCTCCGCGCCGACACACTCGGTGGTCTCCCCGATGATGGCGCTGCCGCCGGCGTCAACAAGCAGGTCGACGGCCGCTCCCAGAGCCTGGTTCGCCGTCAACCCTGACGCAGGGTCGGAAGCGCCACAGTTCAGGCCGAGCACGAGGTCCTGCACCGACACGGGCTCGCGTTGCTGCCGCGACGCGGCAGCCAGTAGCGAACGCGCAAGCTCAGCACCTCGCTCGACCGTCGAGCCGTAGCCGCCCGCTTCGTGCATGGTGATGGCCGCAACGGGTTTGCCGAATCGCTCAATGGCGGAGCGAGCCTGTTCCGGCTTGAACGCCTCGCAGCCCAGTCCAACGCAAAGGATGGCGGCGACGTTGGGGTTTCCGGCGAGGTTAGTCAACGTCCTCGCGAATACCACCTGATCCTCGCGCAACATGCCACAGCCGCTGTCGATTGGCAGCATCACCGCGCCGGGGACCTTCCTGCAGATGGCGTTGACCACACCGTTGGCACAGGCAACGGTAGGCAGCACGAGGACATGGTTCCTGAATCCCACCCGACCGTCCGGGCGTCGATAGCCACTCAGTTGCATCGGGGCCTCCCTGGAACGACTGGACTGCGCCCAGTTGGAGTGGGGATTGAGGTTCGGAGGGGCTGACTGCCAGCAGCTATCCCCCGTGCGAATCACGCTCTTTCCGGGCAGTGCAGTGTATCACGTGTGCTCCTCTCGACACATGGGGCCGACTGGAGCCCGGGAGTGGCGAATTCATGTCCGCCACCCCCGGGGGGACGTGTCCCCCGTCTCTAGGCCTCGTCTTCAAAGACCGCACCCGAGCTGGCCGAGGTGACGAGCCGGCTGTACCGTGCGAGGTATCCCCTCTTCACCCTTGGGGTGAACGGAGGAAGCGATGCCAGCCTCTCCTGTATCTCTCTGTCGTCAAGCCTGACCGAGAGCGACCTGTTCACGATGTCGATGCGGACGATGTCTCCGTCGCGCAGGGCTGCTATGGGGCCGCGGGAAGCTGCCTCTGGCGAGACGTGGCCGATAGCGGCGCCACGCGAGCCGCCGGAGAACCGTCCATCGGTGATGAGGGCGACGGTCTTGTCCACTCCCATGCCGGAGAGCATCGAAGTCGGTGTCAGCATCTCACGCATCCCCGGGCCACCCCGAGGGCCTTCGTACCTTATGACGATGACCTCCCCCGGTTGGAACACGCGGGCCGCAATCGCCTTTGTCGCCTCCTCTTCGCTGTTGAAGCAACGCGCCGGTCCCTCGTGGACCATCATCTCGTCGGCCACACCCGCGGTCTTCACCACCGCGCCATCGGGCGCAAGGTTCCCGAACAGCACGGCCATGCCACCGGTCTTGTGCAACGGCTTGTCGAATGGGTGAATGACTCGCGCATCACGCACGTCGACGTCTCGCCACACATCCCCTATGGTCCTCCCCAGCACGGTCATCGCACCAGGCTTCAGTCGCTTCGCGATCGTCTTCATGACGGCCGGGATACCTCCCGCCATATTTAGGTCTGCGAGGGCGAACCTGCCGTACGGACGCATGTCGCAGATGTGAGGCACTGCATCGCTGA
>CAYNXN010000105.1:0-5531 GCA_964401175.1 uncultured Dehalococcoidales bacterium
CTTCACAGGACCGGTGGTAGCTTTGAATTCGTCAGGTTTAGTGTGGTGTCCCCATGGTGACAAGGAGTGTGGATCGGAGCGCAGACGTTCATGGCGGAGGAGCCATTACAGTGAGGTCACAGCCCTGTGTAACCGCGACCCAGAAGCCCTTGCCCTGTTCAATCGTCCCCGCCGGCTCATAGTATCCCTCGGGGTTCCACCAGTAGACAGTTGTGGTGTCGATCGACCCGGGTGGGGTGCACTGGAGGGTATTCGCCGGTATCGAGGCGCCATAGGCCGAGCCGATCATGTGCCAGCCAGTGCTGAGCGTGTCGGCCCACGACTCGACGGGTATTCCCCCGATGGTGAGTAGGCCGGCGTCTTCAGCAGTCACTGCGACCCAGTAGCCCTTCTTGGGGTCCATGACACTCTCAGGCGTCAGCTCATCGTAGGAGCCGGCACCCGCGTTCCAGGTGCAGACCGAGGCAGGGGTGATGCCGGCGAATACTTCGGCCACGGTGTTGCCTCCCACGGTCATCGGCACTGAGAGCATGTTCCAGCCCTCCTGGAGGGCAAGCTCCATGGGCACGAGAGTCACCGGTCTGCAGTAGTCCTCGACCTCTCCGTCCTCGGCCTCGCCGGTGTAGGAGAGGCCGCCTGTGGAGCTGAAGCGGAAGCGCGCGTATGTGCTGTCTGTGACGCTCATATCGGCCGGGACGGCGAAACTCAATGCATTGACTCCGGCTGAGAGTGGCTGTGAGGTGAAGATCTGCTCACCGGTGTCGTCCCAATCCCCGTCGCCGCTGAAGTCCATCCATGCGTCGAGATAGCCTGCTGCAGATGCAGTCACGTCGACGGTCGCTTGTTCTCCGGCAACCATTGATGATGTGAATGCGACTCCATCCTCATCATCTGCGCCGCTGAAATCATCGCCTGTAGCACCTGTATTGGGCTGGCCGTCGGTCTCGGCGTCTATGCTGGCGCCAAGGTGGAAGCCGGAGACGATGAGGTGGCGCGCTCCATTCGAAGCCAACAGGGTTGGATATGAGAGGTCGGGAGCATCGCCGAAGTCCACCAGCACGGGAAGATACAGCCGGCCACTGCCGAACTCATTATCCTTGCCCGTGTCTCCCAGGTCGACTGCGCTGGTCTCCAGAAACGCCTGTATCTCGTCCGCGCCGTACCAGGGGAATGCTTCCTTGACCAGCGCTGCGGCACCAGCCACGTGTGCGGCAGCACAGGCCGTAGTCGCCCATGTGCCGCTTTCGGTTGTGACGCCGGTTGGTCCCACGAGGTCAGGCTTGGTCCTGCCGTCGGCTGTCGGGCCACAGGAACTGGTTGGAGAGAGACTGCCCGGGTTATCATGGGGCACCGCCCCCACCGTTAGAGCTGATGCGCTATCTCCGGGGCTTCCGAGACTTCCACTTGCCACTGCGTACTGAAGATCATGTGTGTAGCAGAACAGGTCAAGGTGTGAGGGCCCCTCGGCATCGTACTCCATCACCTCTGCGCCGAACCAGCCCGACCCGGCGGGCGTGTACCATATCTGCTCCCACGGGTCTTGGGTGCCATCCTGTCTGTTGCCGGTCCAGAAGACCCGGGTCAGCCCGCTATTTCGAATTGCGAGGTCATAGTCGTTTGAGGACGCACCCCAAGGATCATCCCACACAAGTGTAAGTCGAATCTGGTTTCCTGTGGTGTAAAGGTCGTTGAACGGGTCACCGGGACCAAACTCATGTATCCCATCCAGATTTGCGTCCGTATATGTGCCGCCCCAGTGCCTCAGGGCGAGGTCGCCTGAAGGCATGCAAACAAGCACACCTGCGTCTCGTGCCTCCGCTATCTTCGCGCAGTACACATTGGTATCGTCGAGCGGCTGAGATCCCGCCCCAGCGAAGAATCCTGGATGGATGATGACATCAACATCCTGGTCGATGAGCCAGTCAATAGCTGACTGCCACTCATCCAGCAAGTAAGATAGCGAGCCAAAGTTGGCCAGATACAGGTCGGCTCCGGGGGCGATGTCATAGACGATTTCGGCTGCAGCGGTCCCCAGGAGGCTGGTACCCGGTCCACCCACGCTTGTCGCCCAATGCACCTCAACGGAACTGGGCAATTCCGTCCCAAGGAGGGCCGCGTATCCGGAGAACCCGGAGGACAGGACTCCAACCTTCACTCCCGCGCCCGTGAATCCAGCGTCATGCCACGCTGTCGCTCCGATAAGGCCAAGTGCCTCGCTGGTTACGTCTGTTGCATGCACGCCGTCGCCAGCATCCGACAAAACGAGACCCTCTCCTGCCTCTTCGTAGTAGTACGCTGACGAGTCTGTCGAGCCTGCACCATCCTCCAACGGTGGGGCATCAAGGGGCAGCGCGCCTGAGGGACCGTCTGCCATCACGTTGCCAGAGACACTGCTCAAGCCCAGCAGGAGCAGCAGGACAAGGTATCTGAGCAGCCGACGGTCGCTGCCTGTCCATGTGGTCACGTTCACCTCCGTCGCTGAACAAGACATTCGAGCCGGGCATACCGCGGTGCGGTGCAGTCCCCCCCACGCCGATGTATCGTAAGACCGAGCCTGTTGAACCGGCGTACCCACCCTGCATGCAATCGCAGTGCACAGCAATGGCGCAGACTGGCATTGAGCGGGGAAGCATGTGGATACCCAGAGAAAGGCAAGGTGTATGGTGGTGCGTTGTTTCGACCCACCACCGCACCAGAAAGAGTCGATGATGTGGTCGAATGCATGGTGTGACGCTGCTCTTTCCGGACTTGGGTCCTGTGGCAATAGTCGCACCCGACTAACGAAATTGTCAATAGGCGCGACGGTACTGAGACCTGTCGCATTCTTGATGAGATCGATTCCGGCGAATCTCGCGAATTCCGGAATCCCGGGGACACCTTGCTTAATTTGACGAGTGTCAAGGTATGCCATGATGGGGTTCTCCAGCCACCCCATACCGATCTCGGGGACACCGCACTTGATGCAGTGGTACATGCAGCATCAAGCCTGTCAGGCGCTCAGACGTGTCGTCAGTCTGGTCTCTGACCATCGAGGTGATGGTGGCGTCGCCCACAATCGGCCGAGGTGCGTGCGATGGGGCGATACTGGCTGGCTGCGAAATTCGTGGGACACAGCATCAGCCGCTCCGCGGGAGTCTCGAGTGGCGAGTCGGTGAGTCCCCCACACAAATCAATCACTTCTCAACATGAGGCAGCCAGTAGACCATCTGCATCGGAAGGCCGCAGGCATCGAGCGGCGGATTCTCAGGCATGTTGACAAGCTCATCAGGGTGACTTGCTGCTACAGCAGCAGCCAGCGCATCGAGAATATCGTCCCATCCGACATCGCGACGCAGGTACGCGCGGCTCTGCACGAAGACGTCACAAAGAACGGACTTGTCGGCCAGCGTCGCCAGCAGTGCCTCTCGCTCCCTCTTGCCCTCCCGGCGTTTCTTGCGATGTGTCATGGGATTCCCACGGTTCATCGCACAGAAGAGCAGTTCCGGATGAATCTCTCTGAATACGGCGCGGGCCCGCGCGTCGTTGCGGAGCAGATCGTCCACCTGCCGGATCTTCGCGCGGATGGCCAGAGTCTGGAGAGTAAGGCCTCTCCCCATGTACGCCTGATTAACGGCGATGGCCTCCGCATCGGACCTGGCGTGAACGGCCTGTCTGCACGGCACGGGGAATACGGATGCCCGTCTGGGTCCCAGCATGCGTCGCGCCTGATACTCGCAGAACCGCTCCCCCGGGCCGGACTCCAGCAGTCCTATGGGCATGTCGACAAAGACGGCGTCCGCGCCGCGGTGCATCTCCCAAAGATCTGCCAGATCCTGATGCACAGACAGTTGAGCCGATCTCCCGCTGCGTCGCGCAACGGACACCCATCCTCTGCGGCACCCATCCACACCCACGTAGTAGCCGTCAGGTCTCATCGCCCTGCAGTATGCGTGGAAGCTGACAGCCTGTCCAGTGGCGCAGCTTGGTCACATTACGTTGGGGACACCAGCCGACTAGCGTTCAGCGTTCTAAATGATGCGTTCGCCTGCGGAATGCAGGGATACGGCGTCCGAGGTCCCGGGTTTGCTGGCAAGTCGGGTGTTCCGGTTTCAGCAAACACGGCGCACACGGCCCCGCTGACGCGGGGCGTGCCGCAAAGATGTCACTGCAGGCGTGTCTCAGTCCGAGAAGAGGTAGGCGTAATCTCCGTAGCCTTCTCCCTCCAGTTCGGCCTTAGGAATGAAACGCAGTGACGCGGAGTTGATGCAGTAACGCATGCCCGTCGGCTCCGGGCCATCGGGGAACACGTGTCCGAGGTGCGAATCGCCGTACTTGCTCCGCACCTCTACCCGGATCATGCCGAGACTGGCGTCGGTGAGTTCGACGATGTAGGCGGGATCTATGGGCCTGGTGAAACTCGGCCACCCGGTTCCGGATTCGAACTTGTCGCTGGAACTGAACAGGTGCTCTCCCGATACGATGTCGACGTAGATCCCCTCCTCCTTGTTGTGGTAGTACTCGTTGCTGAAAGGAGGCTCAGTGCCATTGCGCTGCGTCACCTCGTACTGGAGAGGAGTCAGGACGCGTTTCAGTTCCTCGTCAGACGGCTTCTGATACTGAGCCGGCGCGGGAGCCGGCTCCGGCCAGGTTTCCTTCAGAAACGGCCCCCTGCCAGAGCCCCACTTGTAGGAGCTGTATTGCACCGGGCACTTTCGATAGTAGTCCTGGTGGTACTCCTCCGCCGGATAGAACGAGCTGAACGGCAGTATCTCGGTCGCTATCGGCCGGTCGAACTTGCCCGAGTCATCGAGGTGCTGCTTCGATGCCTCGGCCAGATCCCGCTGCGACTCGTCGTGGTAGTAGATGGCGGTGCGGTACTGCTCTCCCCTGTCCGCGAACTGCCCTCCCGCATCGGTCGGATCGATCTGGCGCCAGAAGATGTCCAGCAGGTGCTCGTAGCTCGTCTGCGCCGGGTCGTACGTTATCTGCACCGCCTCACGATGGCCGGTAGTGCCCGAGAGCACCTGCTGGTACGTGGGATTCTCCACATGGCCCCCCGCGTACCCCGAGACGACACTGTGGACTCCGTCGATATCCTCAAAAGCCTGCTCGATGCACCAGAAACAACCACCGGCAAAGGTGGCAACGGCCAGGTTCTCATCCGCATTCAGCTTCTCCACAGGCTGCACCTCCGTTGCGGCTCCACAGGCAGGAAGAGCCGCTGCAAGCGCCAGAACGGCGCACAGGACTATCAGCTTCGATGTGTTCATCATCCCCACACCTCCAGGTGAATGTCCAAGTCTACTGCAACCCTGCGGCGCGTCGAAATCGTACGTGGCAGCATGCGGGTGGACGGAGGGACGACTGTGTGCTGTGTTGCAGGCTGGACATCGCCGGTCGGCGACGCGTCGAGAAATGATGGCGGGGCTTGCCAGCACCCGCGGGACCGGAGTATCCTTCGCCCGGGGACGAAGAGTTCATGGGAGCGAGCCTGGTCGTTGTAGTTGTTGTACCTGAGTGACCCCGGCGGGGGGCATGTCACACGACATGCC
>CAYNXN010000106.1:0-5497 GCA_964401175.1 uncultured Dehalococcoidales bacterium
GACGGTCGCCATCTTCGATACCCCGCATCAGCCGCGCGGCTGTACGAACATCACCGGCCCGTATCCTGGTGGCGACGTCGTGCGTCATCAACGCCCCCTCTCGCGCCCGCCGGCGGGAGTCACGTTCTCGTCCGTCCACTTGAGTATCTCGTCGAGCGACGTGCCCGGCAGGAAGACTTCACGAATGCCCGCATCCCTGAGCCTGGCAACATCCTCCTTGGGAATGATGCCTCCACCTATCACCGTTATGTCTGCTGCCCCCTGCTCTCGCAGCAGCCTCACTACTTCGCTGAACAAGAACAGATGGGCGCCGGACAGACAGCTCAATCCGACCAGGTCAACGTCCTCCTGAATCGCAGTGCTGACGATCTGCTCGGGGGTCTGATGAACGCCGGAGTAGATAACCTCATGACCTGCGTCGCGGAATCCACGGGCGATCACCTTCACTCCACGGTCGTGACCATCGAGTCCCGGCTTGGCAACGAGTATGCGCAACTTCGTCTTCACAGTCATTCTCTCTTCACCGCTGCGGAGAGCAGCCATTCAGCTTGACTCACGGAACCTAGTAGAAGCCAGGGTCCTGATACACACCGAATACCTCCCGGTAGACGTCGCAGATCTCCTGTTCCGTGGCGTAGGCCTTCACCGCATCGATCACCAGAGGCATCACGTTCTTGCCGCTCTTACATGCCTGGCGCACCTCACCGAGGGTGCGGCTGACCTCACGGCTATCACGGGTGCGCTTTATGTCGTCCAGTCGCCTGGCCTGTGCCTGCTCGAGTGCCTCATCTATCTTGAGAATCTCGATCGGGGTCTCCCGTTCGGCCGCATACTTGTTGACGCCGACGAGCACCTTCGCGCCTGAGTCAAGCTGCCGCTGAAAGCGATAGGCCGCATCCGCTATCTCGGTTTGCGGGAATCCACAATCGACGGCAGCGAGCATGCCGCCCATCTTATCGATCGTCTCTATGTACTGCCACGCGTTCTCCTCGAGCTCATTGGTCAGCGCCTCCACGAAGTAGGAGCCGGCCAATGGGTCGACCGTATTGGTCACTCCCGTTTCCTCGGAGATGATCTGCTGCGTGCGCAGCGCGACCGTCACCGCCTGGTCGGTCGGCAGCGCCAGCGTTTCATCGTAAGAGTTCGTGTGGAGCGACTGTGTGCCACCCAGCGCTGCGGCAAGCGCCTGGCTGGTCACCCTGACCACGTTGTTCAGCGGCTGCTGTGCCGTGAGAGAACAGCCCGCCGTCTGGGTGTGGAAACGCATCCAGCACGAGCGTGGGTTCTGCGCTTTGAAGCGTTCGCGCATTATCCTCGCCCACATCCGCCTCGCCGCGCGAAACTTCGCGATCTCCTCGAAGAAATCGATGTGCGAATCGAAGAAGAACGACAGCCGCTGCGCGAAGGCATCCACCTCCAGGTCGGTGTGCTCAAGCACATCCTGAACGTACGCGATGCCATCGGCCAGCGTGAAGGCAAGCTCCTGCACCGCGGTCGCTCCCGCCTCGCGCATGTGGTAGCCACTGATGCTGATGGTGTTCCATCGGGGCACATGTCTGGCGCCGAACTCGATGATATTCCGCACCAGCCTGATGGAAGGCTCTATGGGACACATGAAGGTCTTCTGGGCGATGAACTCCTTGAGCATGTCGTTCTGCAACGTTCCGCCCACCCGGTCCCAGGCAACTCCCTGCTTCTGCGCCAGGACGAGATTCATCGCCCACATGACGCTTGCTGGAGGATTGATGGTGTGAGACACGGTCACATCCGCCAGGGGAATCCCGGCCATCAGGACTTCGAAATCAGCCAGAGTATCGATGGCCACGCCGCACTTCCCGATCTCGGCGTGGGCACGCGGAGAGTCACTGTCATAGCCCATCAGAGTAGGATAGTCATAGGCGATGCTCAACCCGGTCTCGCCGTGGTCGAGCAGGTGATGGTAGCGGCGGTTGGTGTCCCCGGCTCCACCGAAGCCCGAGAACATGCGAAAGGTCCATACACGGCCCCGATACATGTCCGGCTGACAGCCGCGCGTGAAGGGATACTCTCCGGGGAAGCCGATATGGCTCGCGTAGTCGAGCTGTCTCACATCTTGAGGTGTATAGAGAGGCCTTATCTCCAGGTCAGACACCGTGGAGCAGCGCCTCGATTCCCGTGCGCTCCTCTCCGCCACCTCAATTCCGCTCCGCCACCGCCTCAATCCCTCCCGCACCTGCTTCAAGGTCCTGTCATCAAACATCCTTACCCCCCGTCACTTCTCCGGAGTGGCACACGCAACTCCGTATCCCGGTGTGGTGACAGCGCCGATTCCAGCAATCCCGATTGTACCGAAACCGGGTCGTGTTGCGTCAATTCACGTGTGCGGCACACGGGCAGCACCCTTGACTCACGACTGGCGACGTGATCGGCGGCGGGCTGCAACTGCCCGGACACGTTACCGAAACAGGCCTGTAATCGACTCCGGTACAGTGCAATCAAGTCGACCGGCGGCCCACGAGAGCCCGACACGAACTGTATCCGGGACGGTCACGCGGCAGGCATCAGGGTCTGTCGGAGTTGCAGCGCTGAGATGCGCGGACTGGTCAGCACGCGACTGCGCTCCGCCTCATCCAGTTCGGGCATCACCCGTTCGATGGACGGCTGAGGTGCAACTATGGCGTCCACCTGCCGCAGCAACTGGCGTAGGTACGTCAGCACGATCCGGTTATGGGTTGCCCAATCATCTCGCGCTACCGCATCAAAGGCGCCATGGCAGTACTGCGTCCTGAGGTCCAGTTTGCGTCCCTGCATGGCCGCCTCCTCTTCAAGCATGCGCGCGGCGGTGGCCATCGTACCCGGATGACTCCCGAGCAAGCCAAGGGTGCCGTTCAGATGCAGCGCTTGCTGCACCATGATCTCCAGGACGGAGAGGACGGGGATGCTGACCGCAGGCTGGACTTCGTCCACCAGTCGGCCGAAGGCGGTGCATGTGATGAGAACCGCCTCCGCCTCGGACTCCAGTGCGAACGCTGCAAGCGTGCGGAGTCGTTCGATCACCCGGGGCCGGAACTCGTTCGCTGACATTGACGGAATCCCTCCGTCCACGAAATGCACCAGTTCGATGTCCGGCGTTACCTCGGCAGCGATGCGGCCGAAGAACCGCGCGTTGTCCGCAACACCGTGAATCATGCCAGCTTTCCGTGACAAGTTTGACCTCCTGCATCAGTATCGACGTACGCCACCGCACATGGTAACACTGCCGAGTGGGCGAGCACCGCGCACTCGTTCGCCATCAGCGCATGCGGTGACCATTAGCGGGGAGCGGTCACAGCACGACAACCAGCGCCCACTTGCGCCGCGTCAGATGGCCATTCTGCGGCTCGATATGCCAGACGCCGTCGCGGCACAGTGCTACGTTCCAGGCATGCCGATGGCTCAAGGCTATACCGACGCCATGTCCCACAAAGGCGCGAAGGGCGTGGGCCGCGTCATCGCAATCGTTGACCTCCGGCGCATAGCGCCAGGGAGGAAAGGCACGCAGCCTGGTCGCCAGTTCCTGCGGCTCAAGCGGTCTGTAACGACGATCAAGACACCACACAAATGGCGTCCAGCAGGCGCGCACAAGCATGAAGTAGGCTCTCCACCGCGGAATCATGCTCTAACCGCTCCCTTGCCACATGGTCAGAGACGAAGCGTCCCTGCCACTACGGTACGTCCCGAGGCACTGCTCGTCGCCAGGCGAAGCAGTCCGAACGAAGCCAGGCGCGCCACTGCGCTCACTCTAGTGCAACCCGCCGGCGGCGTCAATGACATGGGCCAGACGGAGAAGGGCACCACGGCAGGCCAGACAGGAGCCAGGATACACGGACTACCGGCAAATGGTTCGTGTGATGGCCGGGCAGTAGTCTTTCCATTCAGAACTGCAGCGCCGGTGTGGCGTACGCCCCCTGAGAAGCAACCCCATCTGAAACCCCTGTCTCGGCCTGACGCGCACTGCGTCGCGACCGCTGCAAACACTGGCACAACGCTGTGCGGCGCGACGCGGATGCCGTCCGCCGGCTCATCGGGGTCTGCCCGCAGCAGTTGGAGTTGTATCCGGAGATGTCCGCGCTGGAGAACCTCGTGTTCTTCGGCCGGGCAAGGTCATCTCTCGCCAGGGCCAACGAACTCCTTTACTACCTGCCCCTTCTATCCAGATGCGTGACAGCGAAACCAATCCAGGAGGAGACTGGACAGAATCCCCGGACCACCAGCACGCCTCTATCCATCTAGTCATCGGAGCCAGTCTGCTACCGCTCTGATTTCCGGCTTGTACACCATCAGGATGAAGACTATCACCAGGGGAACAACGCCGGCCATGCTGATCCACCAACGCATCCTGAGGAGTCGGACGAGCTCATCTGGGAGTGTCTGATCTTCTGCTCTCAGGCTGGATACAAGCCGCTTGATCTTATGCTGCGTTGGGATGTCAGTCACCAGCCACAAGGTACCGGACAGCAAGAAGAGGAGAAGACCTACTGAAAGCCAGCCGATCTGCCACAGATCTCCCATGTGTACACTGAGCGAAAGCCCGCCTAGTACCGAAAGTATGATCAGTGGCGATGAAAGACGAGCATCCAGCGAAGCCACGGTGTTGTAGGTATGAAGGATTACTTCTTTGCTGCCGGAGGCAAGGCTCCGTTGTTCCCACAGCATTCCCACCACTGCATTGGCGAAGAACAGGGTAGCCGCCACAATATGCAAGAACCGGGCGTGGCTGTACAGGGCGGGGTGTTTCATAAGAGCAATGAAAGAGTCCGGGAAGAGGATTGCAGCGCCTATCATTCCTGCCATAATGGCCAGAAATCCAAACAGAACATACCTTGTCTTCACAAGGCGTATTGAACCACACGATTCAGCGAACTACAATCGAGGCATCTACCTGATTCAGGCAATCGGTTCTGGCCCGACGCGAGAGCATGGAGGATTATCCTCAAAGTCCGATGGAGTCTGAAGACCTCTTCACCACTGAAGTGTCGTGTCGCAATCACGTTTGGCGGTTGCGTTGGCCTGATGCACGTCCCTGTGCTCGGCATGAGGTGTGCACGGGTGGCGAGAAGACATTCGAGCCCAGACGGGGCATGACTGGCCGGCAGAACTGCTCAGAGGATTAGTTCACCATGGACGCAGCAATAGGGAAGTACTGGCCCCAATATGAATGGTCGAACGTCCTGGCGATGATTCGCAATATGAGGCGGCGTCCCAGACGGATTACGGAGCCCTTCGGGAACAGACTTGTTGTGATAACCGGGGCTACTGCAGGCATTGGGTACCATACTGCCCACAAATACGCTGCCATGAATGCCCATCTCATCATGGTCAACAGGAATCCGGAGAAGTCCGAACTGGTCCGCAAGCAACTGGCCGAGGAATTCGGCAACCAGATCGAGTGCGTCATTGCAGATCTAGCACTGCTCACGGATAAGTAGAGTCCCACAGAGTGGTGTAGGAGGGGACTGGTAAAGAGAGAGGTCACTGC
>CAYNXN010000107.1:0-5420 GCA_964401175.1 uncultured Dehalococcoidales bacterium
CCCGTGTTCAGGTGGTACACCCAGAGCGCCCGCTTGAAAGAATCCATTCCCATATGAGTAGTTCTCCCCGTCTACAACACGCTTGCAGCGAACACCGCGATGCCGGTCACCGCAGCCACCGCCATGAGCCAGATGAGATAGTCGTTCACAATCCCCGTGTGCGCGCGAACGGTCGGGTCATAGTAGCGCTTCATGGCCTCGAAGAAGCCCCAGTACATGTTGTGTGAACGCACGTGGCGCTGCCCTTCCTCAGGCACGCTCTCGCCGGAAAGGAATATCTCTCCCTGTTCGGTGCCTTCGGTGAAGGAATCGTTGCCGCGACTGCGGTAGATGAAGGCTACCACCAGCACGATGAGAAGGGCGATAAGGCAAATCAGGGGCGCCCAGAAGCTCAAAACCGGAGTTGCGTTCATCAGCCTGCTATCCTCCCCCCATGACAGCACTGACATAGCCGGCCTGGTTCAGCAGCGCGTCCGCGGCTGGATAAATGACTGTGTCCACCACCACCCTGGGAAACAGGCTGATGAAGACGGTGGCCGCAGCCAGCAATCCCATGCCTATCTTCATGGAGGCAGGCACCTCACGTACCTCGCGGTACTCCGGCAGCGCAGGGCCGGTGAAAGCCGACTGGAACACCTTGGTGAATGAGGCCAGCGTCATCACTGAGACTATCAGGGCAATGATGGTAAGCATCGGATTCAGATGATATGAGGACTCATAGATCATCAGCTTGGACGCGAATCCATTGAAGGGTGGCACTCCGGATATCGACAGTGCTCCGATGATGAAGAACGCGCAGGTCCACTTCATGCTGCGGCCCATGCCGCCCATCTTGTTCAGGTCTCGCGTCCCCAACTGGAAGAAGAGCGCTTCCGCCGTAAGGAGCAGCAGCCCCTTGAAGAATGCATTGTTGACCACGTGGAACAGTCCACCGGCAAGCGCTTCTCTGCCATAGGCCGCGACTGCCTGGGCATCCCCCAGAACCGCCAGTCCAACGCCAGCGCCCAGCAGCATATAGCCTTCCTGTGAGATAACGTGGTACACCATGAGGCGCTTGATGTCTGTCTGTCTCAGCGCCATGGTGACGCCGATGAACATGCTCAGGATACCGGCGATGATGATTATCCAGCCGACCGTCGCCAGGTTCATGTGCGCGCCATAGAGCGAGAACATGACGCGGAACAGCGCGGCGAGACAGGTGAGTGATGAGGCGTACATAATCGGGCTGGTGCCCGCTGGAGCCGGCGTGTACGTGTCCGGCACCCACCAATGTGAGGGCACCGCGCCGCTCTTGGTCAGCAGCGCTGCCGCGAGCAGCGCCAGCGCCACCTTATCGAGCACCGAGTACTGCATCGCGTGGGAGATGGCTGCCATGTTCAGGGCGTTGTATTGACCGTAGAAGAGCGCGATCGCGAGCAGCAGCAAGAGGGCGGCCACCGTGGAGACGATGATGTATTTGAAGCCGCCTTCCACGGCGTCAACGTACCGTGTGCGGAATGCCGCAAGTGCGGCGCCGGATATCGACAGTATCTCAAGGAACACGAACAGGTTGAACAGGTCTCCCGTCAACTGGATGCCCACCATACCGACGGTCAGCAGCAGTAACAGCGTGTAGAACCGGTCCTGTCCTGTCTCCGGCCTGATGGACGCCATGGAGTAGATGGCTCCCGACAGTGCCACCAGAGAGGCAGCCATGGCCATGAGAGCCCCAAGGCCATCCACTTCGAGAATGAGCCTCACAGGCACCATGTGTGTTTCCGGAATGGTCTGGGTCGCGGAAAGTGCGCCGAGCGTGTAGACGCGAATGCCGTTGGCCAGCACATCGCGGGCCAGCACGATCACGACAAACTGCAGCAGCGCCAGCGACGCGACCACGAAGATGTCTCGTGCTTTCGGGCTGGCTCTCCCGATCAGAGGGGTGACGAACGCCGCGAACAGCGGGATCGCGACCGCCAGAATCGGGGAGTGAAGTATCAGTGCTTCCACGTCGCTTACCCCTTAACCCTCCGGGATTTCTCGGCGTCCGTCTCGCCGGTGTGCCGGTAGATGAGCACGATGAGGGACAGCATCAGCGCTGTGGTTGACACACCGATGACGATGCTTGTCAGCGTCATCGCCTGAGGCACCGGCAGTACCATCAGCTCCACGGGGCCGGATGTGTAAACCGGTGCGACGCCTCCCGTCCTGTAGCCAAGGGACACCAGGAACAGGTTTGCGGCGGCCTCAAGTATCGTGATGCCCATCACTATCTTGATGAGGTTTCGCTGTGTCATCATGATGTAGAGGGCGACACACACCAAGGCCGCGACAGCGAAGAATGGCATGTTGACGAGTATCCCGCTCATTTGTCCTCACCCGGCTTTGTACTGGCCATGGCCATCGCCAACACGATTGCCGCAAGGCCGGCTACGACGTTCAAGGCGACGGCGATGTTCATGAGCGGCACCGTCCCGCCCGTCCAGATGTCCTCCGGGTTCGGGCCATACGCGGGTACATTACCGAACAAGGGAGAGCCCACGAACACGTTTTGAAAGAACGTGGTGCCCATGCCTGCGAAGCCCAGGGCGATGAACATCAGCGCCCCGGAGCATGAGATGGCCACCAACCGGTTCTCACTGAGGAAGGCCGCAACCCTTCTGGAGCCGAACGCGACCGTCAGCAAAACGGCGCTGGAGGCGAAAACCGCTCCCCCCTGGAAGCCTCCACCAGAGCTGATGTGACCATGGATTATCAGATAGAGACCGTAGAGCGCGATCGCCGGGGTCAGAAACTGGGCTGTGGTTCGTACGATCTTGGACATCATTTCGCCACCTCGTCCGAACGTGTCCGGAAGAGCATCAGCACTGCAGTGGCGGTGAGAAACAGGACCGTGGCCTCGCCCAGAGTGTCGTAGCCTCGATAATCGAACACTACCGCGGAAACGGCGTTGTTCGTCCCCGTCTCCTGTTGCGTGTTCTCGATGATGTAGTCGTCCATCGCGGCCGGCGGGTCACCAAAGGGCCGCAGCATCGCCGCACAGGCGAAGACCATGATGGTCACTGCGACAAGTGTCACGCCGATTCCCAGTTTGCGTACCATGACATTCACGTCCTCTTGGTTGCCCGTATCGCGACCACGTACACCGCGGTGGTGATTGCGGCGCCGACTCCTGCTTCGGCAATGGCGACGTCAGGAGCATGCATCAGGTAGAAGAGGAGCGAGAGCAACAGGCTCAGCGCTCCCAGGGCGATGACCGCGTGCAACAGGTCCTTGAACCGTGCGACCAGTACCGCGCAAATCACGATGAGCACGGGGACGATAACGAACAGCGCCTCGAGCTCAGTCACTGACGTCTGCCTCCTCAAGGTCATCCACGATTGCGCGGGCCGGCTTCACTCCGCTGCGGTGTGCTGCCCTCGCTATCGCATGCGCACCCGCCGGATTGGTCAGCAGGATGGCGGCAAGCGCAATGACGCCACGAAACGCCAGCACCGAGTCTGGCGCGCCCCAGCCGCCGTTGATCCAGGCAGCCACAGCCTGAAGCACGACCGCGGCCACGAGGAAGATGGACCCGAAGGTGGTGCACTTGGTGCCGGCATGAAGGCGGGTATAGACGTCCGGAAAACGCAATAGCCCGACGCCAGCCATCAGGTTGAAGAACAACCCGATACCAACAAGCACGTAGGTAATTGTGTTCAGCATCTAGAACTTGCCCTTCTCAATGTACCTGGCAACGAACAACGTCGTGACGAACGACAGCAGGGCATAGACGATGGCCACGTCGATATACAGTGCCTCGTGGAACGCAGCGCCCAGGAGCACCATGGCTGAGACAACAATCGTGTTGATAGTGTCCAGCCCGACCACTCTGTCTGGAACCGTGGGGCCTATGGCCACCCGGATAAGCGCGATCGCGACGCAGACACAAAGGAAGATGACCGCGGGCATCCAGTTCATCCGGCAATCCTCCTCGCCCATTGCGGAAAGCTGCCGCAGATGCCGCTGAAGTCCCGCGGAGTCTGCTTCAGTGCCGCCTCATCGACATTGATCCAGTGGATGAACAGGTCATTCGTCTTCTCGTCTACTTCGACGCTCAATGTGCCCGGCGTCAGTGTGATCGAGTTGGCCAGCAACGTGGTGCTCACGTCGTTGGGCATGCCGGGGGCAATCCGCACGATGCCCGGCTTGATCTTGCCTGTGATGACCCTGTAGACGACATCCACGTTGGCCTTCGCCATGGCAAAGAAAAAGGGGCCGATGAGGTAGATGAACAGGGTGCCCCACCGCCGGGGGGCCAGTACCTTGGCCCAGCCCCGTGGCAATGCGGGCCCGACAAACGCCGCCACCAGCATGGAAAGGATGAGGCCGGTAACCAGTTCGCCTCCATTCCAGATCGCGACATCGCCCGTGCTGGTGGTGAGCGCAAGATAGAGCAAGAAGCAGAGCAGGGTGGTGGTGAAGAACCGCGCCATCAGCGCGCTCCCCTTTCCCTGGTGCAGAGAGGAGAAGCGGCAATTGCGAAGGAACCAGTTCGAACCAGTTCTTCCGGTCTCTCGGTGGAGTGAGCGACGCTACTGATTATCATTTCGCACTCCCGGCGCCCGACAGCCTTGCGCAGTATACATGGCGGTGACAAGGCCGCGCAACCTGTCAACCAACCCGCGCCCGCACAGGAATGCCCGTATCTGTTTCCCGATGGCAGGTATTGACGTTCGTATTCGACCTCACTACCATTGTTTCCACTGCTCCCGGGCAAGGAGGAAGGTCTATGTCGAGTCTACGTATCACCGATATCAAATCGATCATGTGCGGTCCGTTGCCCTTCACCAAGGTCTACACGAACGAAGGAATCACCGGCCTGGGCGAGAACGTGGTGAGCCATCCGGCCATCCTGGCGGGCCAGGTCGAGATGCTGAAGTCGATTCTGGTTGGCGAGGATCCGTTCAACATCGAACGACTCTGGATCAAGATGTTGCAGCAGACCTCGTTCTCCTATATGAATGCGATGATCAGCGCGGTGGACATCGCGCTGTACGATATCAAGGGAAAGGCGCTCGGCGTTCCCGTCTATGAACTGCTTGGCGGACTGTATCGGAGGCACATCAGGCTGTATCCACACCTGCGCGGTACGTGGAACTCCTTTCCGGACCCGACGCAGGGAGATCTGTTCTCCGAACCGTGGGGAGAGGTGGAATACACGCCACAGGAACTGGGCAAGTTCGCGAAGCAGCTCGTCGACGCAGGCTACACCGCGATGAAGTTCGACCCGTTCCGTCCGGGACGGGATGGGTATCACGGCTATCGGCCGGATGAGATCGACGCGGTGGTTGAGCGTGTGGCCGCGATTCGTGAGGCAGTGGGGCCCAGCGTCGACCTCATGGTGGAGTGCCACGGCAAGTTCAACGCTGGCACAGCCATCAAGATCGGCAAGAAGCTGGAGC
>CAYNXN010000108.1:0-5410 GCA_964401175.1 uncultured Dehalococcoidales bacterium
GGGCCCGCGTCTACATCGAGAAGGTGGGACTCAAAGGTTGGGAGAACCATCTTCCTGCGGCGCTCAGCGGAGGGATGCAGCAGCGTGTCGGTATCGCCAGGGCACTCACCGGTGACCCGGAGATACTGCTGCTCGATGAGCCGTTCAGCGGCCTCGATCCCCTGATCCGGCGCCAGATGCAGGACGAGCTGTTGGAGCTGCAGGCCGAGCTTAAGA
This sequence comes from uncultured Dehalococcoidales bacterium, assembly GCA_964401175.1. Taxonomy (GTDB): domain Bacteria; phylum Chloroflexota; class Dehalococcoidia; order GIF9; family AB-539-J10; genus SKVJ01. The sequence continues at coordinate 217 of CAYNXN010000108.1, forward strand.
AGACGCTTCTCTTCGTAACCCATGACTTGCACGAGGCGCTCAAGGTGGGTGGCCGGATCGCGATAATGCGTGACGGCGAGATCATCCAGATAGGCACCCCCGAGGACGTCATCACCAATCCGAGCGATGCCTATGTACGACAGTTCGTCCAGGACGCCTCACCGACCAAGGTGCTCACGGCCCGGACGGTGATGGAGCAACCGCCGGTCCTGCTGTACTCCTGGCAGGGGCCGAAGGCCGCGCTGCAGATCCTGCGCGACGCAAACGTTGACAGCGCCTTCGTCGTGACCCGGAACGGCAGGCTCCTGGGAATGGTGACGATAGAGAGACTGGTGCAGTTGATCCGGAGGAGAGGCACGTTCCTGAGGGATGCCCTCGACCCCGACATGATCACGTGTGACGGCGATGCGGTTGTTGAGGACCTGGTTCCTCTGGTGGCATCCACACGCTATCCGGTGGCGGTGATCGATGAAGCTGAGCGATTCCTCGGCGAGGTCTATGTCAGCACCATTATCGCAAGCATGATCCAGGAGCAGAACGCAGAGGAAGACGATCAGGTCGAGCAGGAGTCGGGTGAGCCGATATCCGACGAAGCAGATCCGGAAACTTCGCAAGGAGCGTCGTCATGACCGAATTCCCTCAATTCCTGCGGATACCGCTGGGCGACTGGATTGATGCACTGGTCGCATGGATCGTCACCAATCTGGGCGCCCTGCTTGATGCCATCGGCGATGTGCTGCTTGCCGTGCTGGTGGCTATCGAACGGCTGCTGCTGTGGATTCCCTGGTTCGTCATCATCATCGCGGTGGCTTTTCTGGCGTGGTTCGCCATCCGGAAGTGGTGGGCGGCGCCGTTGATGGCGCTCTTCCTCCTCGTCATTGGCATGTTTGGCTACTGGGACCTTGCCATGATGACGCTCGCGCTCATCTTCGCTGCAGTGCTGCTGTCACTGGCAATCGGCATACCCACGGGAGTGCTCATGGCCCGAAGCGACCGCTTCGCCAGCATCCTGCGCCCCATTCTGGATGCGATGCAAACGATGCCGAGCTTCGTCTATCTCATTCCGGCGCTGATGTTTTTCGGCCTGGGCAAGGTGCCTGCGGTGTTCGCAACGATCATCTATGCGGTTCCCCCCGTGATCCGTTTGACGAATGTGGGCATCAGGGGTGTGCCACGCAGCGTGATTGAGGCGGCCCAGGCCTTTGGCGCGTCGTCGCGGCAGATACTCTTCGAGGTGCAGTTGCCGCTCGCCTTTCCCTCCATCATGGTTGGCGTGAACCAGACGACCATGATGGCGCTGGCGATGGTGGTGATCGCGTCGATGATCGGCGCGCGCGGACTGGGTATGGAGGTGCTCCTCGCCATCAACCGCATCGAGGTCGGTCGCGGCTTTGAAGCCGGTCTCTCCATCGTCCTGCTGGCGATATTGATCGACCGTATCACCCATGCCTTTGCCACACGTCAGCAGCACGGTGCGGCAGGTCATTAGATGAGCACGACACGGAGGGGTGTTTCGATGGAGTCGGAGAGAGTCGCTATCTTCATCGATGGAAGCAACCTCTACCATGCACTGGAAGGCACGCTGAAGAGGCACGATCTCGATTTCACGCAGTTTGTCGCCAAGCTGTGTGGAGACAGGCGTCTCTTTCGTGCCTACTACTACAATGCGTTACAGGATGTCGCGGTCCGGCCGGATGCGTTCCGTGAGCAACAGGAGTTCCTGGATGGCTTGCGCAAGACGCCGTATCTCGAAGTGCGGCTCGGGACGATCAAGACGTCCCAGGGGACGCAGGTGGAGAAGGGGGTCGACATCATGCTCGGCACCGACCTGCTCTACTTCGCATGGAACAACTTCTACGATACCGCCGTGCTGGTGAGCGGAGACGCAGACTTTGCCTATGCGCTGCAGGCCGTGAAAAACATGGGGAAGCATGTTGAGGTGGCCTATTTCGAGGGCGCAACGGCAAGGGAACTGCTGGCGGTCGCCGATATGAGACACCAGCTCGACACCGCCTTCTTCTCCACGTTGTGGACGCGCCGCCGGCGCAGGAGGCGGAAGGGCAGCAACGCCGGCGCCGGCCAGGGCGCCGCGGCGGAAGAGCGGCAACCGACCGGTTAGCCCTCCCAGCGGCGGAACACGAGGACCGCGTTCATGCCGCCGAAGCCGAATGACTGCGATATCGCAATCCTGACCGGCGCCTCGCGCGCAACGTTTGGCACATAGTCAAGGTCGCATTCGGGGTCCGGCGTCTCATAGTTGATGGTCGGTGGGATGATGCCGGTTTCGAGGGTCAGTGCCGTGAAGGCCGCCTCGACGGCGCCAGACGCGGCCCACATGTGTCCCAGCATCGACTTGTTGGAGCTGACCATGAACCGTTTGGCATGGTCGCCGAACGCCTGCTTCAGCGCCATCGTTTCGGACAGGTCACCCAGGACAGTGGCCGTTCCATGTGCGTTGACATACTCGACGTCCGTCGTGTCTATCCGGGCATCGTCCAGTGCCAGTCTGATGCACCTGGCCTGGCTGGTGTACTCGGGCTTGGTGGCGTGGTAGGCGTCGATATTCGAAGCGAAGCCGGTTACCTCCGCGTGAATGTGGGCGCCGCGGTCCAGCGCGTGCTGCAGTTCTTCAAGTACGAGCACTCCAGCGCCCTCACCGTTGACGAACCCATCCCTGTCTTTCTCAAAAGGGCGGCTCGCGCGCTCCGGTTCACTGTTTCTGACGGATGATGCCTTGAGCCTGGCCAGGCTCTCGATGAATACGGGCACTATCTGCGCCTCGGAGGCGCCGGCCACCATGATGTCGGCCTCGCCGTACTGAATGAAGCGGACGGCATCGCCGATGCAGTGGCCACCGGTGGCGCACGCGGTGCTCAGGCCGCGGCTGGGACCCTTGAGGCCGAAGACCACGCTGATGTCATTCGCGCCGGCACTGGGGATGTACATCGATGCCAGCATCTTGGATACGCCATCGGCAGGTGAGTTGACGTTGTGGCAGAGGGTACCGATTCCACCGACTGCGCTGCCGAGGATCACCCCGGTACGCAGAGATGTCTCCTCCGTGATGTTCAGACCGGCGTCATCGATTGCCATCCGAGAGGCGGCAATCGCGTACTGCGTGAAGAGGTCCGATCTCCGCAGCACCTTGCGGTCCATGAACAGGTGCGCGTCGAATCCCTTCACCTCTCCGGCTATTCGGGTAGGCATCTCGGAGGCGTCAAAGCGGGTGATTGGCCCGATGCCTGATGTGCCTTCACACAGTCTGTGCCAGGAGTCAGCGACTCCCACCGCGAGCGGCGTGATCGCGCCAAGTCCAGTGATGACCACTCGTCGTCCGTTCTTCATTACTTCTTCTACTCCTCTGATACGCGGAGAACGCAAGTCTCCAAATGGTGATGCTGCGTCAGGTTCGCCTGGCAACTCGCCCCGTTCCGCGTGTGGTGATGATGCCATCCTGGTTGCGCACCCATACGTCACATTCTACATCCGTGCGTGAAAGCGTCGCTGCAGGCGAACGGATAGCACCGCCTGCCGTCAGCATGGAGCCGGCCAGATCCATGCCCCGATGCTGCACGTTGAGGTGATGGACGAGCGAGGCATCGCCGCTCCAGCGGGCGAGCATGCTGGCGATCAGCGCTGTCTTATACAGCCCCTGGATTATCGGGCCCGGCAGCCCCACGTTGCGGGCATAGTCGGCATCGTAGTGGAAATCGACGTACTCGGCGGTGGCCGTCGCGAACATGGCCAGATAGCGCACCGCGACGGGGCCGACGGTGAGTTCGGGCAGCGGCGCACCGTCCCGACGCTGTGATAGGGGGTCTTCTGCCGGTGGCATGGCCGGGGCCCGACCCCGACCCGGTTCGCGCGCAGCGCAACGCAGCAGGCGGCGCAGCACGGGGGCACCGTCCTCCGTGGTAAACCTCTTCTCAGATGTGTAGAAGATGAGGCGTCCGCTGCGGCCTTGCTTCTCGCGCACATCGATGAAGCGTTCGTGGCAAATCAGCACCATGCCGGTTTCAACCACACGGTAGAAGTCAAACTCATCCCCGGTGGCCACCGTCGGCCACCCCGGCGGCAACGGCAGCGACAGTCCAAACATCGTTCGGGGGTCGCCCGCCGCGACGCCGCCCAGGCCGATGGCGCTGCCGAAGAACGTGGGAGGAGCCGCGGCAGGTTCCTGGGTTGCCGCATCGGCGTCGAGCAATGACGCGGAGAAGAACCGAATGGACCCCGCATCAATCGCGTATCGTATCGGCGGTGACTCACGCCCTACGTACTCACGCAGCGCGGCGATATCTACATCTGCCATTGATAGCTGTCATGCTCAGGTGGCGGACGGCCTATCGATATCCCGGCGAGCCGCCGACCGCCGCCGTGGATTCCGGCGCCGTATCCGATCTATCGGTGGGGAAGGGGGGACTCGAACCCCCATGCCTTGCGGCACATGATCCTAAGTCATGCTCGTCTGCCAGTTCCGACACTTCCCCTGCGAGCCTTCATGCCTGTCCGGTCCGCTACTGTCTCGTTGCGGCGTACAGAGCCGACGCGTTCGCGCCTCAATTCTAGCAGATGAAGCCGGCGCTGGTGGCGAGTCCTGTTGCCGCTGCCTGGTCGCAGGCGGTTCCGGCAGCGTCCGGTGCAGTCGACATGGTATCATCACAGACCTGCACGTGTGTGAACGTACGACATCTGCATGACCGAAGGGAGGATACGCTTGAGCCAGGATTTCGAACGCGCCTCAGAAGAAGAACGTGCCGCGACCATTGTCACCTACGCCAAAGTGCCCGAGGTGCAGCTTGCGCCGGGTGCGATGAGCCATATCGTTGCGGGTGAGAACATGACACTCAGCATCGCGAACCTCAGCGCCGGTTCCTACTTCCCGGTGCACACCCACCAGGATATGGAACAGATGATGCTCATCCTGCGCGGCGAACTCGACGCCATCCTCGACGGGAAGCTCTTTCGGATGAAGCCAGGCGACATAATATGTTTCCCCGCCGGCCATGAGCATGGCGCGCAGATGATCGATGTTGACTGCGAGATCGTCGATATCTTCAGTCCAGCCCGGCCCGACTACGTGGCGAAGCTGAACCAGGCGCTTGCGGACAGGTCGTAAGCCACACTCGGCGCCTCCTCATCCGTACACGGTGTGTGGGAACCGTTGTCGTGGCATCCGCCCGGGCCGCTGCTAGGC
>CAYNXN010000109.1:0-5277 GCA_964401175.1 uncultured Dehalococcoidales bacterium
ACATCGAGCTCATCACCACGTCTGAGATACGGATCACCTGTATCATTGAGGAGGGGCGTGTCAGGGATGCGGTCCAGGCGTTGCACAAGGCATTTGAAGTGGAGTTTCAACAGGCCGCGTGAGGACGTCAACGCGAGGTCATTCATAGGAGTCGCCAGAAGGTGTCATTGCAGCAGGAAGAAGAAAGAACGCGACTGAGTCGGAAGTTGTCGCAGGAGGCCATTGCTCTCGCCGTGGAAGGCAGATGGGAGGAAGCCGTGGCGAAGAACCGGGCCATCGTCGAGAGCTTCGCGGACGATGTGGCCGCATATAACCGGCTGGGCCGCGCATTGATAGAGCTGGGACGGTTCTCCGAAGCGGAGGAGGCGTATCGCCGGACCCTCGAGGTAGATCCCGGGAACAGCATCGCTTCGAAGAACCTGCAGCGGCTGAAGTCATGGAACGGCGTGGGCAAACTCGAGCCTGAGAAGGCACGAACACTGGGCAAGGACTTCTTTGCCTCTACGGTGGGCAAGACGGGCATCGTCGCGCTCACCGGGGTGACGTCGGTGGACCGCGTGGCTGAGATCGGGATCGGCGGTGCGGTGAAACTCAGGCGGCGCGGCCAGCAGGTGCTGGCTGAGGACGACTCGAGCACAGTGCTCGGGGAACTGGAGCCAAAGCATGGCATTCGTCTCGCCAAGCTGATGCAGGGAGGGAACCAGTACAGTGCCACGCTGCTGGCGACCGACGAGGGGGGCACGCAACTGCTTGTGAGAGAGGATTACCAGCATCCGTCGCTCGCGGGACAGCCGTCCTTCCTGCCGACGCAGGCGGACAAGCTCTACGGACATCCCGTCAGGGTGTCGCCGATCGAGACGCCGCCTATCGTCGATGAGGGACGCAGAAGCGCGACCCTGCGCGGACTGGGACACGGAGACTACGAAGAACCTTATGCCGAGGACGAGGACCGTGGCTATCTCGAGGGCTTCACCCTTGTGGAAGAGCCACGTGATCGAGAGGGGGGTCTGGAGTGACCGGAATAGGACTCATCAAGCCCATCGATATCGAACAGGAGATGCGGCGCTCGTATCTCGACTACGCGATGAGCGTCATCGTCTCGCGTGCGTTGCCTGACGCACGGGATGGGCTCAAGCCGGTGCAGCGCAGAGTGCTTTTCGCCATGGACGACCTGGGCATGCGCCCGAACAGCGCGTACAAGAAGAGCGCGCGACTGGTGGGTGAGGTCCTGGGCAAGTACCACCCTCATGGCGATTCCTCTGTGTATGATGCCATGGTCCGCATGGCGCAGGATTTCTCCCTGCGGCACCCGCTCGTTGACGGCCAGGGCAACTTTGGCAGCCTCGACGGTGACCCACCGGCGGCCATGCGCTACACCGAGGCCAGGCTGGCGCCAATCGCCATGGAGATGCTGGTCGACATCGACAAGGATACAGTCGACTTCGTTCCCAACTTCGACGATTCGCTCAAGGAACCCTCGGTCCTGCCGGCGCGCCTGCCGAACCTCCTGGTCAACGGCGCATCCGGCATCGCCGTCGGCATGGCGACGAATATCCCGCCGCACAATCTCGGCGAGGTGTGCGATGCCATTGCATATCTGATCGACAACCCACTGGCGACGAGTGAGAACCTGCTGCAGTTTGTCAAGGGGCCGGACTTCCCCACTGGCGCGATCGTCCTGGGCTCGGAGGGCATCCGCACCGCGTACACGACGGGCCGCGGCAGAATCGTCATGCGGGCCAGGGCCGAGGAGGAGACTTCCAAGTCGGGCAAACGGCAGATCGTCATCACGGAGATCCCCTTCCAGGTAAACAAGGCGCAACTCGTCGAGCGAATCGCCGTGCTGGCCAGAGAGAAGAAGATCACCGGCATCGCCGAGGTGCGGGACGAGTCGGACCGCGAGGGGCTGCGCGTGGTCATCGACCTCAAGCGGGAAGCTCAGGTTGGCCGCATCATGAACAACCTGTTTCAGCACACCGCGATGCAGTCGACCTACTACGTCAACATGGTGGCGCTGGTCAATGGCAAGCCGCAGACCATCGATCTACGCGAGGCGCTCACCAGTTACATCGACTTCCGTACCGATGTCGTCACGCGGCGCTCGCGATTTGAGCTGGATAAGGCTGCCAGGCGGGCGCACATCCTCGAGGGGCTGCAGATAGCACTCGACAATGTTGATGCGGTGATCGCGATAATACGAGGTTCCGAGACGGTGGAGCTGGCGCGGGATAACCTCATGTCGCGCTTCAACCTGTCGCAGGAACAGTCGCAGGCCATTCTCGACATGCCGCTGCGCCGGCTGCCGCACCTGGAGCGCGAGAAGATCGCCGCCGAATACGCGGAGCTGCTGAAGACCATAGCCTATCTTGAGGACCTGCTCGCCAACCCGAAGAAGGTGCTCCACGTCATCAAGGAGGATGTCCTCGAGCTGAAGGCGAAGTACGCGGACGCCCGGAGGACGCAGATCTGGGAGGAGGAGGCCACCGAATTCAGCCGGGAGGACCTCATCCCGCACCAGAAGATGATCGTCACGCTCAGTGCAAACGGCTTCGTGAAGCGGCTGGCGGCATCCACGTACCGGGTGCAGCACCGCGGAGGCCGTGGCGTCATGGGCATGGTGACGCGCGAGAACGACTCGGTGCGGCACATCCTGGCTGCGGATACCCATGACACGATCCTCTTCTTCACAGGCAGGGGCAGGGTATACGCGGTCAAGTGCTACCAGATTCCCGAGGAGTCGTCGCGGACCGCCAAAGGCACCGCACTCGTGAACGTGGTGCCGGTCGACCTCAGGGACGACATCACCGCGTTGCTCGCGATCCCGAAGTTCGAGCCTATGAAGTTCCTGGTGATGGTCAGTCGCAGGGGCGTGGTCAAGAAGACGCCTCTCGAGGCCTTCTCCAGTATTCGCCGCACCGGGGTGATCGCCATCAATCTGCGCGATGAAGACCATCTTGTGTCTGCCCAGGTCGTGAGCGATGAGGATGAACTGGTCCTGGTCAGCCGAAGCGGCAACGCAAACCGCTTCAGGGTGGGAGAACTGCGCACCGCGTCACGCAGCAGTGGAGGAGTGCGAGGGTTGAAGGTGGCGGATGACGGCGTCGTGGGCATGGACCGAGTGCATATCGACGTCTATCTGTTGACCGTGTCGGAAAAGGGCTACGGCAAGTTGACGCGCGTTGACAGCGTTCCAGTGCACAAGCGTGGAGGCAAGGGGCTTCGGGTGCACCGCATCGGCTTCGAGACCGGCAAGCTCGCGGTGGCGAGGCTCGTGCCGCCTCAGGGTTCACTCGTGCTGCTCTCTTCCTCGGGCAATGTCGTGGTCATTCCGATGGAGCAGATCTCGGTGCAGAGCCGAAATGCGCGCGGCGTACACCTGATGGCGCTGGCAGAGGGAGAGACCGTGGTCTCGGTCACGGCCACCGGCGAGGTGGACCTGGCAGCCGAGCAATGACGGTCGCAGCGCTCCCTGCCCGAGGAGGATCTGTTTGATGAAACTGGTGTTCGTTCATGGCTCTGGTGGCACGGGAACGGTCTGGAAACATCAGACCGAGTTCTTCCGTGATGCGGACGCGGTCAACCTTCCCGGACACAAGGCGGAGGGAGAGGCGCGCAGCAGCGTGGAGGATTATGCGGCGTGGCTGCACGACTACGTGAGGCGCAAGGGCTATCAGCGCCCTGTCCTGGCGGGGCATTCCCTCGGTGGGGCCATCGTGTTGCAGTACGCACTTGATTACCCGGACGATGTGGGAGGCCTCATCCTCATCGGGACGGGAGCGAAGCTGAGGGTGGCCCCCCATGTGCTAGAGGCCATCGAGAAGGGTATCGAGAATCCTGATTCGTGGCTGAGCGAGTTCGTGGAGACTCAGCTACGCGCAGTCACCGACGTGGTCTTCGATGTGGTGGCGACAGAGGCCGGCATCGACCGCAGCCTTCGGCGGCAGATACTGGACGATATGGCTGAGGTTGGGGCGCGGGTACAGTTGAACGATTTCATCTGCTGTGACCGGTTCAATGTGATGGAGCGGCTGCATGAGATCACGGCGCCCACGCTGGTGCTGGCAGGCAGCATCGATGTGCTGACGCCCCACAAGTACGGCGCCTACCTCGCGGAGCATATCGAGGGGGCGAAGATGGTGGTTATCGAGGGCGGCACGCATCACTTCTTCGCCGAGAAGCCGGAGCAGACAAACAGGGCCATCAACCACTTTCTGAAGTCGTTGAAGCTGCCATAGGGCACCGCGGTGTCCCAGAGTTCAGGCCGCACGCGTTGCACTGCTGCGTGCGGCAGTCGCCCGTCGCTTCTCCCCGCAGCATCCGTTCGTGTTCCATCCGCAGATAGCTGTGGGAGACGCCTGTGTCTATGTGGCCCCAGGGGAGAGGCTCATCCTCGTGACGCACGCGGTTGGCGTAGTCCTCGATGCGCAGGCCTGCGGCGTCGAACGCCGTACGCCAGTTGTCAAAAGTAAAACACTCGCCCCAGGCGTCGAATCTGCTGCCGAGCTGCCATGCCCGGAGGATGACCTGCCCCATGCGACGATCGCCGCGTGACAACGCGGCCTCAAGCTGGCTGATTCTCACGTCCGGCCAGGAAAGCTTGACCCGGTCCGTGCGTATGCCCCGCTTGAGGATGGCGACCTTCGCCGCGACCGCTGGAGCACTGTCCTGTGCATCAAGCTGGCACGGTGTATGTGGCTTCGGCACGAGAAGCGACACGCTCACGTTCAGGCGCAATCCCGGCGCCGATGACGTGATGCGTCGCACCAGGTCCGCAATGCCGGCCACGTCTTCCTCGGTCTCGGTTGGCAGTCCGATCATGAAGTAGAGTTTCAGTTTCGTCCAGCCCCCGGCATTCAGTGCTTCAAGCGTGCAGAAGATGTCCTCTTCGGTGACGTTCTTGTTGATGGCGCGCCGGAGCCTCTCGGTGCCGGCCTCGGGAGCAAACGTGAACGAACCTCCCCGGCGTCCCGGCAGCGCCTCCAGCAGGCGGACCGACTCTGGACCGAGCCGAAGGCTGGGCAGCGAAAGAGAGATGTTCTCCCTGAGGCAGAGCGGCGAGAGGTCGGCAACAAGCGCCTCGACGTGGGGGTAGTCGCTGCTGCTGAGTGAGAGCAGAGACAGTTCACTGTAGCCGCAGTTGCGTGCGAGCTGTTCGCACGCTGCCACAATGTCGTGACGCTCCCGGGTACGGACCGGCCGGTAGATCATACCCGCCTGACAGAAGCGGCAGCCGCGCGTACAGCCCCGCTGGATCTCAATGCTGCCGTAATCGTGGAC
>CAYNXN010000110.1:0-5189 GCA_964401175.1 uncultured Dehalococcoidales bacterium
AGCCGCTGGCCACGGATGCCGGTGCGAGACTGCCCCCGCAGTGGCCGTAGTCCAGGTTCCTCAGTATTCGCCTGAGAGGCGAGGTTTGATCTGCGCACTGGTTGGCTGGGGGCCGGGTTCAGCGTTGCGCGCAGCCCGCGGTCGCGACACTGCAATCTCGAAGGTATTGACCCCATCAGCACGACCGCGCTATGATGGGGATGAGCGTATTGCGTTGAGGAGGCCTACTCGCGAAAGTCCGCAGCGCTCGGACTGCTGCGGTTGGCCCGTCCTGAGCGAACTTGGTGAGTCGGATTGTGAAGGCGTGGAAGTCCTGGCTGGCAGTCGCGGGCGTAGCCGTAGCTGCGTTCATCGCTATCCGCCTCGGCCTGTCCACTTCAGGTCTCGACCGGCTCTTCCATGAGCAGATACCGGTCTTCACGCCGGGCCGCTCTCGGGTTCTTCTCGCCGTAGTGGCGCCATTCGCCGTAGTGCTGCTCGCATCCCTCCTGACCTCGGCCGTAGCGAGGTCCTCGGTCGCAGTGGCCTACGGGGCTTCCTGGCTTATCTACGCCGTCCTGCTCTCGCAGACGCTGTTGGCCATGTCTGGCGCATATCTGCTGCTATTGCCGCTCCTTCTTCCGCTCAATGCCGTAGTGGGATGGTTAAGCCCTGAGAAGTGGCACCTGCCGGTGCACTACTCGGCTGCGCATGAGCCCACGGTGGTGGGGCTTATCTCAGTTGGGCTGGCGCTGATTGTGGTCGCCATCATCGAACTTATGCGGGCACGACGCCATCACCGACTCGCAACGGCCGGACTGTACGCCAGTCTGCGACACCCCCAGCACCTGGGCATCATCATCTGGACCCTGGGCTTTGCTTTGTGGGGAGCATCACCCATTGACCTTATCACCTGGTTCGTCGTCTCCTTCGTGTTCGTGTGTCTCGGCATGTACGAGGAGGGGAAGCTCCTGGCAGACTTCGGCGACGAGTATTCGCGGTATGCACAACGCGTGAGGTTCATGCCGCCGCTCTTGCCCGTCCCTGGAACCCTGCGTGTGGTAACGGGCAGGCAGTTGGGCCTGGCAGTGGGCATACTCGTGCTCGGGATTGCCGGCATCATGGCGCTGTTCTACCTGGTTGGCGTCCCGGCTGTATGAATTCGACACCCGGCTTCGTCGCTCGCTGCGCCCGCTTGAAGAGTGGGATTGGCGAGTTCACCGGCCTCAGGTCGAGGTTTACCGTGCCGAGCGTGCAGGCTGTGCTGGTTGTAAGCACGACAGCTCGCAGGCAGGCAACCCTTGTCCGGGTTCTGGCGATGCCTGGCCGGCTCAATGCAGAGGTGGCGCGCGGTCAGGGAGCGGCTCGCTTCAGCCACGAGTTGGGGTCGACCTTCGATATGACCGGAACGTACTTGCCCGCTGGAGATGGTTCGATGCGCTCGACCAGCTCTACCGCGATTAGGATGTCCGGCCCCAGGCTGCGGCGCAGCATCTCTACAGCCCGCGCACGAAAGGCAATCTGTGCCTCCGGCGTGGATATCGAGGGAGCGACGAACCGGGCAGTGAAATGGTCAAGGTCTTCCTGCACATACTGCACTCGCGTCACTCCCAGCGGAGCGAATCCGTCCCACTCGATGCCGTTGCCGATGATCCGCAGGCCTGACCTCGTGTATATCGTATCGCAGCGCCGCCCGGAGAGCCGGTCGAGCAGAGGCATGCTTCGCCCGCACGGGCACGGAGCGACGGCGTACGAGCCCACGTCTCCTGTGTCATAGCGGATGATGGGCATCCCGCGCGTATGGAGATTTGTGACGAGTAAGCGTCCCTCTGTTCCAGGCGCGACTGGCAGCCCACGGGCATCAACCACCTCGACTATGAGGTCCTGGGCAAAGACGTGCATGCCGGTGTGAGCCCCGCATTCACTGGCCATGAGGGCGTTCTCGGCGGTGGCGTACCGTGAGTATGGCTCAACGCCGAACACCTCGCGGATGAGCGCACGCTGGTGCTCAAACAACTGCTCGCCCCCCACGAGCACTGCATGCACTGGAGGTGGCTTGAGCCCTGAGTCTCGGATGTGGCCGGCCAGGTGGGCAACGGTGCTGGGATAGCCCTTTATCGCCCGTGGCCTCATGCGAGCGAGCAGTCCCACCACCGAGTCGAGGCTCTTGTCGGAGAGCCAGGCAAGAGGCACCCGCGTCTCACGCCGCAGAGTGCCGATGAGGCGTTTTCGGCTCCGTTCGTACGGCGTCGTCTGTCCGGCGTGCGAGACGAGCAAGATCGCCCTGTCCCCCAGTGCAATGCCAGACCATTCGTTTGCCAGCAGGCTGCGCGCTTGCGCCGGGCCGTACCAATCCTGTTTGGTGTTGAGAAACACCAGTGGGCTGCCGGTGGAGCCTCCGGTATGCCTGCGTATCAGTTTCCCTGGTGCGACCACATCGGACGCAAGCTCATCGAGGTGGCCGCGCACGGTGGTCTTCGTCAACACGGGCATTTGGGAGAGGTCGGCCACAGTACGAATGTCCGATGGCCGCAAGCCCCGCTCCTGCATCACGCGCCGGTAGTAGGGCACATGGTTGTACGAATACTCAATGGTTTGCGCCAGTCGCTGCCGCTACAGCGCCTCGATGCGTTCGAGTGGCCACCACTGGCTCTGCTGGAGTTCGGCGAGGTCGGCCATGGAGTGGCAGCCTCGGACAAGGTCCAGCCTGGGAGCCATGACGCGGCGGGCCAGTACGTGGTAGACGCTCAAGTCAGTTCCCCTCGCTGCTGCGCCCAGTATAGAACTGCTCACACCCTGCGCGGTGATGCGGAGTTGTCGTGACCTGGACAGGGCTGCAAGAAGGAGCCGGTCTCAAAGCGCTCGCATCGCGGCCCGGGGGGAGACATCGCTCGGCGGCCGCTGAGCCCATGGTCCAGCGATGCCGACCGCAAGGCGTGTTCTCCAGGCGCGGTGAATGGCGCTCCCCGTGAACTGTGCTCTCTACGCTCAGCCCTGGTGCGGCTCTTCCGGGTGCCCGACCTGCTTCTCGGGATTCTCGCCCACCACGCTGCGGACATAGTCGGCGGTCTCGATGACCTTCTCCAGGTTGATGCCGGTTTCCACCCCCATACCCTCGAACATGTTGACCAGCTTCTCGGTGGCCACGTTGCCACCGGGGTGCACGGCGTAGGGGCAGCCGCCGAGTCCGGCGATGGACGAATCAAAATCGGTGATGCCCGCCTCGTAGGCGGCGTACGCGTTGGCTACACCCAGCCCCAGGATGTCGTGCAGATGGATGGTGAACTTCACATCCGGGAACGCCTTGATGAGACGGGATGCCCTGTCCTTCACCAACTCAGGGTGTGCCCTGCCGATTGAGTCGCAGAGCATCACCTTGTGTACGCCATAGCCACGCGCGGTCTCGATTACGTTGCTCACCTTCTCGAACGACGGCACGCCTTCCCAGGGACAGCCAAACGTATTTGCCAGACCGAGCAGGATCACGACACCGTGCTCGTGCGCCAGCGGGGCGGCTTGCGCCAGCAGCGCCAGGGAATCCTCAACCGTCATGTTCAGGTTCTCCTTGTTGCTGCTGTCCGTGCAGGACATGACCCACTGGACCTCTTTCACTCCGGCGCGAATGGCCCTCTCCAGCCCCTTTTCGTTTGGCACCAGCGCACAGTAGCTGCCGTCTTGCTTTGTGACGATTCTGGAGAAGACTTCGTCGGCGTCCTTGAGCTGCGGTATCCACTTGGGATGCACGAAGGATGAGACCTCGAAGTGGCTGACGCCCGCCTCGCTCAGCTTGTTGATGATGCTTACCTTCTCATCGGTTGGAATGAACTCCGCGATGTTCTGGAATCCATCCCGCGGTCCTACCTCTCTGATCGTTACCTTCTTCGTGCTCATTGATACTCCTTCCACGGTTGTCCCACGTACTGCGACGTACTGTCCAGCGTGACCCGACGCCCTCCGTTGCCACGGGCGCATTGGCCACCGGCCCAGCCGCTCCCATCTGGCTTCATCCCGCCGCGGAAACGGTCAGGTCAGTATGGTGCAGGGTTTCCGGAGTGTCAAGCAGACGGATCCGGTCAAGGAGATCCTTGACGGCCGACAGGAGGGAACAGAGTACCCCATCTGGCGGGGAGTGCAGCCCGAATCAGGCGCCGTCGTGCACCGGCGCCGCCCGTCTGGCGCGCATGAGCCTTCGCCGCACGTAGACGATGGCGACCACAATGAGCACCAGCAACACCGGCGCCACGATGAGTGGAATCACAAGTGAGAGCAATGAGGTCCCCAGTGCGGCGGCGTTCTCTCCAGTGGTCACTGCTGGATTGGCGCTGCCACCGGTGAGGCCGCTGGAGAGCAGCCGCGTCAGCACGCTCCCGCTCTGCACCGCGGCGGCGATGCCTCCACCGATGATGAAGCCGGCCGTCCACTTGAGCAGGCCGCTGTCAATCGGCAGCACGGATGTCACCAGCAGCGTCCCCGCACCCACGGCCATGGGCGTGGTGATACTGTCGAGCAGATTGTCCACGAAGGGCACGTAGTAGGCCACGGCCTCCGCTACTGTGGCTGTGCCAAAGCAGAGCATGGCCGGCCAGCTTGCCAGCCACGCGAAACCCTCCTGGGCCGGGAAGAATCCCAGATGTGCAGCGACGCTGGCCACCAGCATCGGCACGAATACCCGGAAGCCGGCGCTGGCCGCAAGGCCGATGCCCAGGGCAACCGCTGCCACGTTCTCGGTGCTCAGTTCCATGCTCACCTCACACCGTAGTCTAGCGCAAACCGGTCGATTGCGCGCCTGGCGGTGGTCGTGGTCCGGCTGCTTGCGGGCGCGTGACGGCATCCCGTGGTTGGCCGACTGGCAGCGAGACATCTGCTGTCCTTCCTGCAGAGCCGTTTCGGTGGCTTTCGTTGTGTTGGGCCGGCGGGCGCACCGGGCATCCTGGGTCTGAGGAACGGCATGGACAAACGCAACCTGGCTGGTGTAGTTGGCGGTGTAGCCTTCGCGCTGGTCTGGCTGTTGCTCACGCGCGACCCTTTGAAGTCGGCGTCGACCGGAATCATCTTCGCAATTGCCTGGTTGGCAGGCAGGCGACACTCCGAGAATAGAAGGCGGGTACGTCGATAGCGTGCGGCGCGGCCTTGGCCTGGCGTGATCCGTCGAGTTGATGCGCCGGTAAGCTGCTGCCACCGGCAGACGGACTAATAATCGCATGCGATTC
>CAYNXN010000111.1:0-5102 GCA_964401175.1 uncultured Dehalococcoidales bacterium
CGGGCTGGCCACTACGAAGTCGGCGGCGATCTCACGCGCACGCTCTTCGGTGACAACGACGAGTTCCTGAGTCAGCATGTTCCATCCGCCATCCAGAACGGCGCTCTGCACCGCGCCATCCGTTACCACCACCACCGCCTCGTGCGGCGTGATGACCTGGGCCAGTATCTGGCCCGTCCGATCGCCGTAACCCGCCTGGCGGCTGTCGAAGCGGAATACGAACTTCCATGATACGCCGGGCTCCACCGCTTCGCCGCTCACGAACTGGAACGTCTCCGCCATTCCATCGAAGACGTACGTTGGACTGTTCCGCACGAAATCCTGCGCCACCTGACGGGCGCCGTCCTCGTCCAGCGTGAGGAACTCCTGCGCCAGCATATCCCACCTGCCATCCATGATGGCATCGGTCACCACCATGGCCTCAACGGTCACCACGGCGCGATGCGGGGTAATCACCGGGAGAACCGCCTGCCATTCCTCATCGCCATAGCCGGAGTGCCTGCTGTCGAACTGGAGCACGAAGGTCCAGCCAAACAAGGAGCCGGCCGGCGCCGCTCCAACCAGATCGAGCGTGTCGGCGATGCCGCTTCTGCGATACGTGGGCGAAGACTTGACGAAGAGCCATGCGACCTCTTCGGCAAGCTCAGCCGTCATCTGCTGCAAGGCTACGTCCTCGTACACCTGGCCACCCAGCGCCTTCACGGCACCCTGCCAAAACCAGCCCAGTTCGGGGCTCTTCAAGGTGATCTGGTACTGCAGAAACTCCGGCCCCACCACCGCCCAGGTGATGTCCGCGACCCAGTCTGCCGAGGTCACGCGCTTCTCGGCGGCGCCGAGCAGCGGCGCGCCATCAGGTCCCAGAACCTTCACGTCTTCGAAGACCCATGACGCATCAACCTCAGGCGCCCGGTCAGCGTACTCGGCCTGCAGCCAGTCAAGCGCGACATAGAACGCCTGCTGTACATCCAGCGGCGCGTCATCAGGCGGAGCAGGTTCCGGCCCGGGCGAACAACCGGGGACAACCAGCCCCACCATGATCAGCATCGACATGGCCAACAGTATCGTCTTTCTCATTCTTCCTACCCTCCCGTGCACGCGGAGAATAGCACCATTTCCGCGTGGTTGTTCTCTCGCCCCTGTATACGCCCCACGGCTCGAGGTATCACACGGACCGGCGCCGCCGACAGGCATCCACAAGCAAGGCCAGCCATGGTATGCTGTCTGCAACTCCCATGAACGAGTCGCAGGTACGCGCCGTGGAACTCCTGGCACAGGAGTATGACTACGGGAGAGGCACCCTGCACGCACACAAGGTGGCCGACCTCGCCACATCGCTCTTCGACCAGCTTCAAGTGCACAGCCTGCTCCGCGTGATGCAGCCGGGCGACCGATGTACGCTGTGCGCTGCCGCCTATGCCCATGACATCGGACTGTCCGCACGGGCGATGGCCGAGGCTTCGTCCCTGGCGCACCCCATCGAGAGCGGCAAAGGGATGCTGCGCCACCATGAGGCCGGGTTCCGTGTGCTCCGCCGGCGCCTTGGAATACCGGAGA
Source organism: uncultured Dehalococcoidales bacterium (assembly GCA_964401175.1). Classification (GTDB taxonomy): domain Bacteria; phylum Chloroflexota; class Dehalococcoidia; order GIF9; family AB-539-J10; genus SKVJ01. The sequence continues at coordinate 1,555 of CAYNXN010000111.1, forward strand.
CCGGCTGGGCAACGCAGTTGAGCGGCGAGGACCGGGCGATGCTGCTCTACAGCATCCTCTGGCACGAAGGCGCAACCAGGTTTGTGCTGGATGCCGAGCCGCTGGTGAACCGGGAGAAGGCACTCCTGCTGACAGGCATACTGCGGCTGGCCGACGGCCTTGACTGCCGCACCCGGCTGTCGGTACGCGAGGTGCGGCTCCAGCGAGCCTCCGCCTGGCTCCGCGTCCTCGTCCGTGGCATCTCCTCGCTCAGTGACGAAATCACCCAGGCACAGATCAAGTCGGACATGCTGGGACAGGCCCTCGGCCTGCGGGTCTTCGTGCAGGAGATCATCGAAGAGTAGCGGGATTCAGGGAGCCGCAGCCGACCATGAACCGCGTATCACCACGCTCTCAAGCATGGCGCGGAAAGTGGGCTCAAGGGCGGGATAGCGTGTGGCGTCGGCAACACCGCAAGTGACCTGCCAGAGGGCGCCATACGCCTGCGTGACCAGGGTCAACTGCCTCGACTCCTCCGTATCCTGCGTCTGAGTGACACAATCAAGCAGCAATGCCCTCCGGCCGTCCACGATCGCCTCCTCGCGGGACGACTGCACGGCTCCCGCTTCCCAGCAATACACATCCGCATACCAGGCAACGGCATCATCGATCATGGAACGGTCGCACGGCAACGCACCCCAGGTCAGCCCAACCCAGGCCTCTACATCAGGCGCGTCCGAGCCTCTCGCGTGCTGCACCGCAAGAAGGTGGTAGCGACTTGACATCGGGTCTATCTCCCAGCCGACAGGCAGAAGCAGACTGTACCGCCCGCCGGGGTCGTCGAACGGCAGCATCTCGGGAGTGGCCTGCGTGGGGCTGCACCCAGGCGCGAAGATGAGCAGCGCAACGAGCAGCAACACCGGTCTCGCAAGCCAGTGCGCCCCCGGGGTTGCGGGCCGGAACCTCATGCTGCCGGACATGCACAGGATTATAGCGCGAAGTCGACACGGCTCTTGTGACTGGTAAGCGCGGCAGTGGCCGCGCCGTTCTGCTATCCTACTCAGCGGCGCCGCCGCATCAATGCGACGCGGTCGAGCACGCTGAGACGGAGGTACGCATGCAATTACCACAGCCAGGAACACAGGGCGCGATGTCGCTGGAAGAAGCCATCCTGCGACGCCGTACACGGCGGGACTTCGCCCGCGGTCAGTTGACGCTGGAGCAGATCTCCCAGCTACTGTGGGCCGCCCAGGGCGTGACCGGGCCAAACAGCTTCAGGGCCGCCCCCTCGGCAGGCGCCACGTATCCACTGGAGACATACCTCGCTGTCGGCCAGGTCGAGGGCATCGCCCAGGGACTGTACCACTACGATCCCGCCTCACATTCGTTGACAATTGTCAAGGACGGCGACCTGCGCGTCGGCATGGCCGAGGCTGCACTGAGCCAACCCGCAGTCCGCACTGCGGCGGCCATCATCGTCCTGTCCGCGGTGTATGAACGCACCACGGAACGATACGGCGACCGTGGCAAGATGTACGTGCACATCGATGTGGGGCACGCCGCGGAGAACGTCCTGCTGCAGGCGACCGCTCTGGGTCTTGGCAGCGTACCGGTCGGGGCTTTCCGCACACGCACCATCGGCAGCCTGCTCGGCTTGCCCGAAGAACAGGTGCCATTGTACCTCGTGCCGATCGGGAGGCTGTGATGCAATCGCCGCACGGCCTCGTCGTCCTCGTAACGACGTCTGGCGAGGAGGAGGCACGGCGCCTGGCGCGGCTGCTGCTGGAGCAGCGTCTCATCGCGTGCGCCAATGTCATCCCGCACGTCAGTTCGCTCTTCCGCTGGCAGGATCGGCTGGAGGCCGCGGAGGAGTCACTCATGGTCATCAAGACCACTTCTGAAGCGATCGCTGCCGTCATCAGCGCCGTGAGACAACACCATAGCTACGAAGTCCCCGAAATCATCGCACTGCCCATCGTCGCAGGCAGTGATGCCTACCTCGCATGGCTGGCGCGCGAAGTCCAGCCGCGCACCGCATCGTGCGAGGAGTGAATGCGCTGCATTGACTCTCCGGCTCCGTCTGCCTACACTGTGCTGCGCCCACCGCCCGCACCCCATCTGGCATCGCTTGTCCCGGCGGCCAGACGCCGTCGCAGGAAATACACCACGAAAAGGAGTCGGCCACAATGAGATTCGCGAGCGAGACGGAGCTATTCGAGACCATGGAGCGGAAGTTGTACTCGTCGGTGATTTCGGACATCCTCGACCAGCTTGGCCACCGCAACCAGGCGATGCGTGCGGACATCAACCCGATGTGGCCGGGCGCCGTCGTTGCCGGCAGAGCCCACACGGTTCTGAGTGTCGATATCTACGAGGTCAAGGACAACCCCTACGAGAAAGAGATCGAGGCGGTGGACTCCTTGAAGCCCAACGACGTGCTGATAGGTTGCACCAACCGTTCAACCGAGACGGCGTTGTGGGGCGAACTGCTGTCCACGGCCTCACGTGCACGCGGCGCCCGTGGCGCCGTCATCGACGGTTATACGCGGGACCTGGTGCGCATCATGGAGATGCAGTTCCCCGTGTTCGCGACAGGCACCAGACCACTCGACTCAAAAGGTCGTAGCTACGTCATGGACTACGGCTGCCCCGTGAAATGCGGAGACGTTCTCGTGCGTGAGGGCGACATCGTGCTGGCTGACATTGACGGCGTCATCGTCATCCCGCGAGAGATCGAGGAGAAGGTAATCGAACTGTCGCTTGAGAAGGCAAGCGCCGAGGACACGGTGCGCGAGGAACTACTCAAGGGCGCGCTCCTCGGTGATGTGTTCAGGAAATACGGCGTGCTGTGACGGCGCCGGTGACCGCAATGTGTTGACACAGACGCCCAGGCGCAAGAGGAGGGTTAGAGGTGAAGATTACCAAGGTTGAGGCAATCGAGCTGCGGCTCCCCGAGAACCAGATAGAGGAGAAATGCTCCTCCGGCCAGGACGCGCTCATCGTGAAGGTCCACACGGACGAGGGGCTGACCGGGATAGGAGAGATAGACTCTTCCTCCCGCGTGGCCAAGGCGGCCATCGATGCGCCGTTCAGCCATACCGTCACATCAGGCCTGGCGCGCCTTCTGGTGGGCGAGAACCCGTTGAACCTGCGTGTGCTGCAGGAGAAGATGTACCAGGCGACGTTCTACTACGGCCGTCGCGGAGTCGTCATCCACGCGATGGGCGGAATCGACATGGCTTTGTGGGACCTCGCGGGCAAGTACTACGGCAAGCCCATTCACCAGCTCCTCGGTGGCGCCTTCCACACAAAGGTCCGTGCGTACGCGAGCATACTCTTCGGCCGGGACGGCAACGAAACGGCCGAGATCGGGCGCCGATGGGTGAACGAAGGATTCACCGCCGTGAAGTTCGGCTGGGCGCCGATGGGCACGAGCGAGGAAGTGGACCTCGACCTGGTGGCGGGAGCGCGCCGCGGAGTCGGGCCGAAGAACGACGTACTCATCGACGCCGGATGTTGCTGGGATACGCTGACCGCCATCAAGCGCGCCCGCCAGTTCGAGGAGTTCA
>CAYNXN010000112.1:0-5084 GCA_964401175.1 uncultured Dehalococcoidales bacterium
TTGCCGCCGTGGTTGTCGTCTCGACGATTATCTGGATGGCCAGCATCAACCCGGCGAGCGGTTTCGTTGGCGATCTCATCGTGGTGCTCTATCTTCTGTACGTGCCTTCCCTGGCCATGATTGTGGGAGGCTCCGCTTCGCGGAACCCTTACGCCGCGCTGGGCGCCAGCCGCGAGATGAAGCTGATGCTGGCGTATGAGGTCTCGTTCCTCGTGGCTATCTTCACGCTCGTGCTGAACAACGGCGGCATTATTTCCCTCGGGGGTATGGTGCAGTACCAGCAGGCGAATGGCCCCATGCTGGCCCACGGGGCATCGAGTATCATCGCCTTCATCGTGGCACTGATCTACGTGCCCGCCAAGCTGGGAATCGGCCCGTTCGACATCCCGGAGGCCGAGTGCGAGCTCATCGCCGGTCCGTACACCGAGTACTCTGGCTCGCCGCTGGCAGCGTTCCGGCTGACCAAGGCGATGTTGCTCTGTGCGCTGCCCATCCTGCTGGTGACGCTCTTCGCGACCACTGCGTGGACGCCGTGGGCCATACTGTGGTACGTGCTCATTCTGGTGTTCATCATTCTGATCAAGAATACGAATCCTCGACTGCGAATCGACCAGGCGCTCCGCTTCTTCTGGGGCCCTGTCCTGGTCCTGTCGCTGGTCGGTATAGTGCTTGCGGCTGTGGGTCTGTAGCAATATGGAAATAGACGGAAGACAATTGAGCGGTCTGGCGCGCTGGGGACTGAAGAAGTCGCCGTGGGCATTCCACCTGAATGCCGGCTCGTGCAACAACTGCGATATCGAGATCCTCGATGCGCTGACCCCGAAGTACGACGTTGAACGTTTCGGCATCACGCTGATCGGCTCACCCCGGCATGCGGATGTGCTGCTCGTCACCGGCGTGGTCACAGTTCAGACTCTGCCGCGCGTGCTGCACGTGTACGAGCAGGTGGCCAAGCCATGTCTTGTGGTGGCGATCGGTGCGTGCGGCTGCAGCACCGGCATCTTCGACGGCAGCTATCACGTCGTGGGACCTGTCGACAAGGTGATTCCTGTGGACGTGTATGTGCCCGGTTGCCCGCCGAAGCCTGAGGCCATTATCGATGGCGTGGTGAAGGCACTGGCGAAGCTCTAGGATATAGGTGAATACTGTGGATCCTGTGAAGACGCTGCAAGTGCGGTTTCCAAGAGGGATCGGAGACGTTGAGGAACGTTCCGAGTCCAGAATATACGTTGGCATCGATCCCGGCATGGTCCGGGAGATTGCGGACTTCCTCTTCAACAACGTTGGTGCGCGTCTCATCATCATCACCTGCCTTGAGACGCGTGCGGGAATGGAGTTGCTGTATCACTTCTCATTTGACCATCTCGGTAAGATCGTGACGCTCAGGGCCGTCGTCTCCATGCCGGAGCCACGCATCGATTCCATTACGCCGGTGATCGATGGCGCCGAGTACATCGAGCGAGAGATCGCGGACCTCTTTGGGGTCCAGTTCGTGGGACATCCCAACCCCACGCGATTCCTTCTCGGCGATGATTGGCCCGAGGGCGTGTACCCATACAGAAAGGAGCACCGCGGCAAGTATCCGTATCGCACGGAAGAGGAAACGGCGGCGTTGCGTGAGCAGATACTGCGGAGGGGGACCAAATGAGAACCACGATTCCGGTCGGTCCCTACCATCCGCTCATCGAAGAGCCCGAGCTCTTCCGCGTCGTGGTCGAGGGCGAGAAGGTCGTCGATATCGACTGGCGCACCAGCTACATGCACCGCGGAATCGAGAAGATCGCCGAGAGCAAGACGTATGATCAGGTGACGTTCCTGGTGGAGCGCATCTGCGGCATCTGCTCCACCTCGCACCCAATCGCCTTCTGCAACTCCGTGGAGGACCTGGCCGGAATCGAGATTCCGGATCGTGCCAGGTACATCCGCTGCATCATCGCGGAGCTTGAGCGCATCCACAGCCACCTGCTGTGGCTTGGTCTGGCGGGACACTATATCGGCTACCACACCGTCTGGATGTGGTCGTGGAAGTACCGCGAACTGGTCTGTGACCTGTTCGAGCGCATCTCCGGCAACCGGCAGTCCTACGCCATGATAAAGCCGGGAGGCGTGCGCCAGGATATCAAGCCGTCCGAGTACAAGGGCATCGTTGCCGCGCTGGATGAGTTGGAGCCGAAGATAAACATGTTCATCGGGGCGGTGCTGGATGATCCGGTGATACTGGCTCGTCTCAAGGGCGTTGGCAGGATGAGCCGGGAAGATGCCATGAAGCGGTGTACCGTCGGCCCGGTGGCGCGGAGCGCCGGCGTGGATATCGACATCCGGCGCGACTATCCGTACGCTGCGTACGGCATGGTCGACTGGAAAGTCATCACTCAGAACGACGGCGACGTGTTCTCCATGGCCGTTGTGCGCTTGCTGGAGTGCCTCGAGTCGGTCAAGATCATCCGGCAGTGTGTGGACCAGATTCCGGAGGGACCGATACTGGAGGAGATCGCCGAGGTCCCGGTTGGTGAGGGCATCGGAGTGGAAGAGGCGCCGCGTGGCGAGTGCTTCCACTATGTCCGTTCGGATGGTACTAATTGCCCCTACCGCCTCAAGGTGAGGGCTCCCACGTACGCCAACCTGCCGTCGTTCCGCTCGCGCTTCATCGGCGAACGTGTGGCGGACATAATGATTATCCTGGCGTCTATCGACCCGTGTTACTGCTGCACCAATCGTGTGGTACGCATCGACGATGGTTCAGCGGTGCGCACGCTGGATGAAAAGAGCTTGCTCGATCTGTCCTGGCGGCGAACCCGCGAGCTCGATGCCGCGTACTCCGGTCGTTCAAGGAGGCTGCTGGAGCTATGACCATGCTTCCTTGGGTCGTCTTCTTGCCGATTGTGGCCGGTGTGCTGGCCTTCGCCATTCCGGCGAAGTCAGTCAGGGCGCGCGAGGTCTTCGCAGCGCTGATCGCAGCGGTCACCTTCGTACTCAGCGTCGTTGCACTTGTGGCTGGCGCCGAGCAGGCTGTTGCTGCGATACCGCTGGGGTTCGCCCCCGGATTCCTGCTCGACCTGCGCCTCGACGTCCTGAATCGTTTCATGGTGCTCTTCGCCTCCCTCTTTGGGCTGCTGGTGACGGTGTTCTCCATCGGTTATATGAAGGGCAAGGCGCGGCTGCGTGAGTACTATCCCTACGTGCTAATCACCATTGGCGCGGCGAACGGCGCTCTTGTTGCCAACAACTGGCTGCTGTTCATCGGATTCTGGGGACTCGTGCTTGTCACGCTGTTTCTGCTCACCACCATCGGTGCGGCGGACGCCGAGCCCGGTAAGGTGAAGGCATCGGCGGCGAAGAGCATGGTGATTCTGGGAGGGGCCGACCTCGCACTCATCCTTGGCGTCGGCTTGCTCTTCTCTCAGTCGGGTTCACTCACCATAAGTGAGACGTCCATGGTGGCATCGGGCGTCGTGCCCGTGGCTGCCTTCGTGTTGATTCTGCTCGGTGCGCTCTCCAAGGCCGGAGCGATGCCGCTGCACAGCTGGATTCCGGACATGGCCGAGGCTGCGCCAACATCGGTGATGGCGTTACTGCCGGCATCACTTGACAAGCTGCTTGGCATCTACCTGCTGACACGCCTGGTCCTCGATGTGTTCGCCGTGAGCGTCGGGCTGCAGTTGCTGCTGATGATCATCGGCGCCGTCACCATCGTTGCTGCGGTGGTGATGGCTATGGTTCAGCATGACCTGCGCAAGCTGTTGTCTTTCCACGCGGTTTCACAGGTCGGTTACATGGTGCTGGGCATCGGCACCGGTACGGCCATCGGGGTCGCCGGAGGCCTGTTCCACATGCTGAACAATGCCATCTACAAGACCGGCCTCTACCTCACCGCGGGAGCGGTGGAGAAGAAGACCGGGACCACCGACCTTGCGGCGCTGGGAGGCCTGGCGCGGGCCATGCCGTTCACCTTCGTGACGTTCGGCATCGCTGCACTGGCTATCTCCGGCATTCCACCGTTGAACGGCTTTGTGTCCAAGTGGATGGTGTACCAGGGTTTGATCGAGGCGGGCGTCGGCCGCTACTGGGTCTTCCTCGTTGCCGCCATGTTCGGCAGCGCGTTGACGGTGGCTTCGTTCGTGAAGGTGGCGCATGCGGTCTTCCTTGGCGAGACGCCGCGTGGATTGAGCGGTGTCACCGAGGTCGGGTCGTCCATGCGGTTTGCCCCGGCGGTACTGGCAACACTGTGCGTGGTCTTCGGAATCGCCGCTCAGGTGCCGCTGGCGCAGTTCGTTGGACCGGCCGTCGACCTCCAGTTCCCGGGATTCCCTGAGGCGATAACGGTGGGCGGATTGTGGAGCCCGACGCTGGGCTCGGCTTTGCTTGCCCTGTCGCTGCTGCTGGGTTATGGCGTCTATGCCGCCTCGCGTCCGGGCAAAGCCCGGCGGGTCCCGGTCTACCTTGGTGGAGAGACGGCTGGCGAGGGCTCCAGCGACACACTCAGCACCGGCTACGGGCGGTTGCGCGGTGTGGCCGACACACGAGTTCTGGGGACCGAATTCTACGAGAGCATCCGCAGCCTGCCGCTGTTGCGCCAGGCGTATGACCTGGGTGAGCGCGGCGTGTGCGACATTCAGAGGCTGGGGCGGCTTGCCGCGCCTGTGGGCCGGGCTTTGAGCGCGCTCCATAACGGAGCGCTCTCCGGTTATGTGGCGTGGATACTCCTGGCCATTGTCGTCATCATCGTGGCGCTGTACGGCGTGAGCGTATCTTAGGATAGTGAGTATGGAAAGCCCGGTAATCGCGTTGTTTGTACTGGCCGCACTCAGCGGTGTCGCTGCGCTTGAGGTGCGCCGGACCCGTGTCTCGGTGATGGCTACCGGCGCGGCCTTCCTTTTCGTGGCGTTGGCCATGTTCGTGATGGGAGCGGTGGAGGTCGGAGTGACGACGATCAGTGCTGGCGCCGTACTGGTGTTTGTGCTCAACTGGGGCTTCAGGCGAACCGGCCAGCGGGATGAATTGCCTCGAGTGCCGACCGGAAGCAGCGGCGTGCTCGCGGCGCTGGCGCTGATCGCATTCGCCATCGTGGCCATCGTGGCCGTGTC